>CAIOHT010000010.1 GCA_903858185.1 uncultured Caulobacterales bacterium | reverse complement strand
CCAGCAGCACGGCCGTGACCCCGCCGATGAACAAGGCCACGGGATTGCTGAACACGCGCCAGGACACTGAGTCGGCGCCCGCCAGCGCCGGCTCGCCGGACGGCGTGGTGAAATCAAACGCCGGTACGCCTTCGGGCTGCATATAGGCTAGGGCGGCGGCGTTGATCCTCTCGATGAGCGCGTTGGCCATCCGGCTGATCCCCAGGAAAACAGTTTGCGTCACGTTGCGTCCGCCGGTCTAGGCGAATGTCCGGCAGTCTGATCAGTTGCCGCACAGGGATGGAAGACGCACATGAACCTCGACCTGACGCCGCAAGAGCTGGCCTTCCGCGATGAAGTCCGCGCCTTTCTCGATGAAGCCCTGACGCCCGAGTTGCGCCAGGCCGGCCGAATGGTCACCAGCGTGTTCGTCGACAAGCAGTACTCCATTCCCTGGCAGAAGAAGCTGCACGCCCGCGGCTGGGTCGCGCCGAGCTGGCCGGTGGAATACGGCGGCTGCGGCTGGAACGAGATGCAGCGCTATATCTTCGCGGCTGAATGCACGCGCGCCGGCGCGCCGTCGCTGTCGCCGATGGGTCTGCGGATGGTCGGCCCCTGCATCCAGAAGTACGGCACGCCCGAGCAGAAGGCCTTCTACCTGCCGCGCATTCTCGCCGGCGACGACTACTGGTGCCAGGGCTACTCCGAGCCCGGGTCCGGGTCCGATCTCGCCAGCCTGCAGATGAAGGCCGAGAGCGACGGCGACGACTACATCCTCAACGGCTCGAAGATCTGGACCACCCACGCCCACTTCGCCAACCGCATGTTCTGCCTGGTCCGCACCTGGGCCGGCGGCAAGCCGCAGCAGGGCATCACCTTCCTGCTGCTGGAAATGGACACGCCGGGCATCGAGGTGAAACCGATCATCACCCTGGCCGGCGAGCATGAGGTCAACCAGGTGTTCTTCGACAATGTCCGGGTCCCCAAGTCGGGGCGTCTGGGCGAGGAGAACGACGGCTGGACGGTGGCGAAATACCTGCTCGAGTTCGAGCGCGGCGGCAGCTCCGCCCCGGGCCTGCGCGGCGGCGTCGCCAAGCTCAAGGCCATGGCGGCCGATGAGGTGTCCGACGAGGGCTCGCCCCTGATCGATGACCCGGACTTCCGGCTGAGGCTCGCCGAGGCCGAGATTCTGGTGGAGTCGATCGAGATCACCGAGCACCGGGTCATGTCGGCGCTGGCGGGCGGCAAGAACCCCGGCCCGGCCTCCTCGATGCTCAAGACCCAGTCGACCGAGTGCACCCAGCGGCTGGACGAGCTGGCTATCGAGATCGCCAACCACTACGCGGCTGTCGACCAGCCGGAGGCCCGCGAGCCCGGCTCGAACCAGACCCCGGTCGGTCCGGACCACAGCCTGATTGCCATGGCGCGCTACCTCAACAACCGCGCGGCCTCGATCTATGGTGGGTCGAACCAGATCCAGCGGGACATCATGGCCCGGCTGGTGCTGCGACTCTAGAAAGGCGACCTCCATGGCCCGTGCTGTCGCGACCATCGGAACCACGGACTGGGCCACCACGGTCGTCGCGGGCCGGCACAGCATGGTGGTCGACGAGCCGTCGTCGCTGGGCGGTCAGGACGCCGGACCCGCGCCGTACGATGTGCTGCTGGCCAGCCTCGGCGCCTGCACGGCGATCACCCTGCGCATGTACGCCGAGCGCAAGGGCTGGCCCCTGATGGCGGTCGAGGTCGACCTGAAGCACTTCAAGGACGGCGACCGCTCGCACATCGACCGGTTGCTGCGCCTGACGGGCGGCCTCGACGACGCCCAGCGCGCGCGCCTGGCCGACATTGCCGAGCGCACGCCGGTCACACTGACGCTGAAGGGTGGCGCCGACATCGTCACCCGCCTCGCGGAGGCCGCCGCGTGAGCGACAAGGCGAAGCCCGCCGACCCCGGCAAGCTGACGGCCTTCGTCATCGGCGATGCGCCGCTGATCATCCGGCCCGCCCCCCTGGAACGGGAGTGGATGAATGCCACCCACGAGCGTTTCGCCTATCGCTGCCTGCCGCTGAACATCGCCAACGCCCATGGCTGGGAGCTGCACTCGCCCGCGGGCTTTACCGCCGGCTGGACCGGCAAGCCCGGCACGGACGCCGTGGTGATCGGTCCCGACGCGGGCACGACCGCGCCGGCGGTCAGCCACTTCGGCCACGGTATCCTGACCTTCCATATCCCGGCCCTGTTCCGCACCGAGCCTGGCTACGACCTGATGATCCAGGGGCCGATCAACAGGCCCAAGGACGGCCTCTACGCGCTCAGCGGCGTAGTCGAGACGGACTGGATGCCGTTCAGCTTCACGATGAACTGGGTCTTCACCCGGCCAGGCGCGCTGCTGCGCTTCGAGAAGGACGAGCCGATCTGCCACATCTTCCCGGTCAAACGGGGCGAGGTCGAGTCGCTGCAGCCGGAGGTGCGGAACCTGTCGGACGACCCCTTGCTCAAGGCCGAGTACGAGGCCTGGTCGGCCAGCCGCAACACCTTCAACAGCGACCTCAAGACCCCCGGCTCCGCCGCCCAGGCCGAGAAGTGGCAGAAGATCTACGTCCGCGGCACGACTGAATCCGGACAGGTCGAGGCCGCCGAGGACCACCGCACCAAGCTGCGGGTCAAACCGTTCCGACGGGCGAAGTAGGGACGCAAGGGCCCTGTTTCGCCCGCCGGCCTTCCGCCTAGCGCCTAGCCGCGACCCGAGGTGGGAATGTCCTTGAAGGCCACGTCCTTGTCCACGCGGATGTCGCCGGGCAGGCCCAGCACACGCTCGGCGATGATGTTGCGCAGGATCTCGTCCGTGCCGCCCTCGACCCGCGTGGCGGGCGAGCGCAGCAGCATCTGCTGGAAGCGCGCGCCGGCCGCGGCCTTGTCCGGATCGGACACCACGCCGCCCTGGCCCTGCAGGTCCAGCGCGTACATCGCCAGCTCCTGCATGGTCGCCCCGGCGACCAGCTTGCCGATGGAGTTTTCCGGTCCCGGGGTCTCGCCCTTCGACAGGGCCGAGATGGCCCGCATGCCGGTGTACTTCAGGCCGCTGGCCTTGACCGCGTAGCCGGCCAGACGCGAGCGCACGGAGCGGTCGTCGATGGCCAGCCCGTCCTCGGTCTGCAGGTTCATGCAGAAGTCGAACAGTTCCGGGAAGCCGGTCGGCATGCCCGAACCGATCGACAGGCGCTCGTTCATCAGGGTGGTCAGCGACACGCTCCAGCCCTGGCCGACGGCGCCGAGCCGCTGGCTGTCAGGAATGCGAACGTCGGTGAAATAGACCTCGTTGAAGCCCGACTGGCCGTTGGCCTGCTTGATCGGCCGGATCTCGATGCCCGGCGTCTTCATGCTCAGCCAGAACATGGTCAGGCCCTTGTGCTTGGCTACGTTCGGGTCGGTGCGGGTGATGACGATGCCGTAGTCGCTGTGCTGGGCGCCGCTGGTCCAGATCTTCTGGCCGTTGATGATCCAGTCGCCCGAACCGTCGGTCGCCGGGACCGCCGCCGTGCGCAGGCCGGCGAGGTCCGAGCCGCCGGCCGGCTCGCTGAACAGCTGACACCAGATGTGCTCGCCGGACGCCAGCGGCGGCAGCAGCTGCTCCTTGGTCGCCTCGTCGGCCCAGGCCATCACGGTCGGACCGCACATCCCGTGGCCGATGATGAACAGGCCGCTGAGCGCGCCATAGACGCCCTCTTCCTGGCCCCAGATCACGCGTTCGATCGGCGTTGCGCCCCGGCCGCCGTATTCCTTCGGCCAGTGCAGGCAGGCCCAGCCGGCCTCGGCCTTCTTCTTCTGCCAGGCCTTGGCGACCTGGATCGGGTCGACGCTCTTCAGGCCATTGTTGCCGAAACCGCCACTCTTGAGCTCGGCTTCCAGCTCCGTAGGGGCGTTGGCCTGGATCCAGTCGCGGGCGACGGCGCGGAAGGCGGCTTCTTCAGGTGTGTCGTCGAAGTTCATCTGTCCGTTCCTTCTCTAAGCGGCGGCCGGAGCGTCATTGCGCTGGCGCAGACGGTCGATCAGCAGGTCTTCCCAGGTCGATTGCGAACCCAGCGCGAGGGCCAGGCCGTTCGAACGGCGGTAATACAGGTGGCAGTCGAAGGCCCAGGTGAAGCCCATGCCGCCGTGCACCTGGATGTTGTTCTTGGCGCAGTGCTGGAACGACTGGGTCGCCGAAACCCGCGCCGTGGCCGCCGCGACGGGCAGCTCCGACGATCCGGTCGAGAGCGCCCAGGCGCCGTAGTAGGCGTTCGAGCGGGCGAGGGTCGCCGAGACATACATGTCGGCCAGCATGTGCTTGACCGCCTGGAACGAGCCGATCTGGCGGCCGAACGCCATCCGCTCCAGCGCGTAGTCGCGGCCCATCTCCAGCGCCCGGTCCGACCCGCCGACCTGCTCGAAGGCCAGCAGGATCGCAGCGCGGTCCATGACCTCGGCGGCCAGGCGCCAGCCTTCGCCCGCCGCGCCCAGCCGCTCGGCCGGCGCGTCGGCGAAGGTCAGGGTGGCCTGTCCGCGCGTGGGATCGATGCTGTCGACAGCCGTGCGGGTCACGCCCGGTCCGGTCAGGTCGACGAGGAACAGCGAGACCTTGCCGCCTTCGCGCGCCGCAACGACGGCGACATCGGCGATCTCGCCGTCAGCCACCGGGGTCTTGGTCCCGCTCAGCTTGCCGTTCGAGACGCTGGCCTTGATCGACTTTTCGGTGACGCGACCGAGACCCTCGCCGTAAGCGAATGTCCCGATGGTCTCGCCGCTGGCCAGCTTCGGCAGCCAGGCCAGCTTCTGATGTTCCGATCCGGCGGCCATCAGGAATTCGGCGGCCAGATAGATGGACGAGGCGACCGGCACGGGCGCGATCGCGCGACCCAGTTCCTCGGCGATGACGCAAAGCTCGAGGTGACCCAGGCCCACGCCGCCGTATGCCTCGGGAATCGCCGCGCCCAGAAAGCCCATCTCGCCCAGGCCGGTCCACAGCTCGCGGTCGTAGCTCTGGTCCCCTTCCAGCACCGCCCGCACTGCCGACGGCGGGCATTTGTCGGCAAGGTAGCGTCTCGCCTGATCCTGCAGCTGCTTCTGCTCATCGGAGAAATCGAAGTTCATGCGCGGCCTCCCGGGAACGTCTGATGTTCCAGCTTGAACCGCCTCACGCGGGGGCAGCCAAGCCCTCTCACACGCCCGGCATCCTAACCCATGTGGCGAGGATCCCTTTGTCGGTCGCAAGTGAGACCGGACTGACGCGCCTTCGTGCAGCGGCCAGCGGGATCCTGGGCGCAGGGCCCAGGATGACGCCGCAGCCATACAGCTGCAGCCGCTCTTGCCTGACGCCGCGACAGGGGGCTCAGATGCCGCCAACGAACAGGGAAACGCATCATGGATCTGGGACTCAAGGGCAGGACGATCTTCGTCGCCGGCGCGAGTCGCGGCATCGGCCTTGGCATCGTCGAGGCCTGTCTGGCCGAAGGCGCGAAGGTCGCCATCACCGCGCGTGGCGCCGAGGCGCTGGAGGAAACCCGGGCCCGCCTCGCCGCGCAATACGGCGCCGACAACCTCTGGGCCATGGCCGGCGACCTGCGCCAGACGGACGTGATCGAGAAAGCCCTGGCGGGCGCCGAAGCCGCGCTGGGCCCGATCTATGGCGCGGTGGCCAACGTCGGCCTGCATCCCTGCCCGCCGGGGGCCGAAGTCGATGACGAAACCTGGGACGCCGGCTTCACCCAGAACCTGACCTCCGCATGGCGGCTGGCGCGGGCGGCCTACCGCATGATGGGGCCGCGCGGCGAGGGCTCGGTGCTGATGATCAGCTCGATCGCCGGTCTTGGCGCTCTCGGCACGCCCCTGACCTACGGCACCGCCAAGGCCGCGATGAACCACCTGGGCAAGGAGCTGGCCAAAATCACCGGTCCGAGCGGCGTGCGCGTCAACACCATCGCGCCGGGCAACATCATCTTTCCGGGCGGCACCTGGCAGGAGCGGATGGACGGCCCCCGCGCCGCCAACTGGCAGCGCTGGATCGACCGCGAAGTGGCGATGAAGCGCTACGGCCTGCCCGAGGAGATCGGCTCGGTCGCCGCCTTCCTGATGAGCCCCAAAGCCAGTTTTGTTCACGGGACCGTCGTTCCCGTCGATGGAGGTCAGACCCGATGAGCGTGACCATCACCATGGCGTCCGAGCCCTATGAGCATCTGGCCCTGCGCCAGGAGGGCGACGCCCTCTGGGTGACGATGAACCGCCCCGACAGCCTGAACGCCCTCAACCGCCGCCTGACGGCCGAGTTGCGCGACCTGTTCGTGAACCTCTACTGGCGACGGGACGTGCGCGTGGTCGTGCTGTCCGGCGCCGGACCCGCCTTCTGCGCCGGCCTCGACCTGAAGGAGCGCACCGAGAGCAACGGCCCGCGTCGCATCGCAGACGGCCTGGATTCCCAGCGCAGCATCGCCGAGATCGTCATCGCCATGCGCCGTTGTCCGCAGCCGATCATCGCCTGTGTGGACGGCGCGGCGGCCGGCGGCGGCTTCGCCCTGGCCCTGGCCAGCGATGTCCGCATCGTCACCCCGAGGACGCGCATGAACGCCGCCTTCATCCGCATCGGCCTGTCGGCCTGCGATATCGGGGTCAGCTACTTCCTGCCGCGCATGGTGGGAAGTTCGGTGGCGGCAGAGTTCATGCTGACGGGCCGCTTCATCAGCGCCGACCGCGCCTGTCAGCTGGGTCTCGCGAGCTGTGTCGTCGCGCCCGAGCAGGTTGAGGCCGAGGCCCGCGGCTTCGTGAAGGACATGTTGCACGCGACACCGCTCGGCCTCCGGCTGACCAAGGAGGCGCTGAATCACGCCATCGACGCCAACGGTCTTGAGGCCACGATCGCCATGGAAGACCGGAACCAGATCCTGGCCAGCAGCGACGGCGACTTCGCCGAGGGAGTCCGGGCGTTCCTCGAGAAACGTGAGCCGGACTACAGCAAGGCCAAGGGGTAGGGTTGGGTGCACCCTTCGAGACGCTCGCTTGAGGCTCGCTCCTCAGGATGACGGGCTCCTGCGCCCTCGCCCCTGATCGTCATGGTGAGGAGCGAGGCCCCGGCCGAGCGTCTCGAACCACGCAATCTTGCTCTGCAATCGCTTCGAGCCGACTGTGCGACAAAACAAGATAGGGAGGCGCTTCATGGTGACGGTCACGCCCAACGCGTCGGGCTTCGGCGCCGAGATCACCGGCCTGAACATCGGTGCGAGGCTGCCCGCCGACGAGCTGGCGGCGGTCAAGGCGGCCTGGGCGGCGCACGGGGTGGTCTGGTTCCCGGACCAGCCGCTGGACCACGACCAGCTGGAGGCCTTCACCCTACAGTTCGGCGGATTCGGGCTCGATCCCTATGTGAAGCCGCTCGCCGACCGCCCGCACATCCTCGAGGTCCGCCGCGAACCGGACGAGACCAACAGCGTGTTCGGCGGCGCCTGGCACAGCGACTGGAGCTTCCAGGCCGCTCCGCCGGCCGGGACGATCCTGCATTCCAAGGTCACCCCGCCGGTGGGCGGCGATACCGAGTTCGCCGACGGCTGCCGCGCCTACGAGGCGCTCAGCCCGGTGATGCAGGGCTTTCTCGACGGGCTGAAGACTATCCATTCGGCGACCCGGCCCTACGGGGCCAACGGCGTCTACGCAAATGAGGCGCCCGGACGGTCCATGCAGATCATCAACTGCGTGGAGGCCGACAGCCAGCAGGAGCATCCGCTGGTCCGCATCCATCCGGTCAGCGGCCGCAAGGCCCTGTTCGTCAACCCGATCTACACCCTTGGCGTCGCCGGCATGACCGAGGCGGAGAGCGAAAACCTGCTGTCCTTCCTCTACCGGCACATGCTGCAGGACCGTTTCGTCTATCGCCACAAATGGCGGCCCGACATGCTGATCCTGTGGGACAACCGCTGCTGTCTGCACAACGCGACCGGCGGCTATGACGGCCACCGCCGGGTGATGCACCGGACAACGGTGGCAGGAGAGAAGCCGATCCCGGCCAAGCAATAAATCTTGTCATCCCGGACGCCGAAGGCGATCCGGGACCAAGATCAAGACTCAGCCAAATCTGGGTCCCGGCTCTTCGCTACGCTATGGCCGGGATGACAGTTTGAGATTGTAGAAGAGGACCTGTCTTGGATTTCCAACTCGCCGAAGAGCACCAGATGCTCAAGGACCTGGTCGCGAAGTTCGTTCGTGACCAGCTGATCCCGCTGGAACCCGCCGTGCTGGCGCGCGATGCCGCCGGGGAGTCGGTCGCCCTGACCGCAGAGGAACGGGCGCCGATCGACAGGGTCAGCAAGGAGCTCGGCCTCTGGGGTCTCGACGCGCCCGAGGACGTCGGCGGCGCCGACCTGCCGATGGTGGCGATGGTCGGGGTCTATGAGGAGATGGGCAAGACCGTCACGCCCTACGTCCTGCCGCCCGACTCGCCGAACCTCCGCATGCTGATGGCGACGGTCAACGACGAGCAGCGGATCCAGTATCTGGCCCCCTACGTGGCCGGCGAAGCGATCAGCGCCATCGCCATTTCCGAGCCCGGGGCAGGCGCCGATCCCGCCGGGATGATCACCAAGGCAGTGCGTGATGGCGACGACTGGGTGATCAACGGCCGCAAGATCTGGATCAGCAAGGCCAAGGAGGCCGACTTCACCGTCACCATGGCGGTCACCGACCCGGCCAAGGGCGCCCGCGGCGGCATCTCGGCCTTCCTGGTCGACAAGGGCACCCCCGGCTTCAATGTCCTGCGGGCCATCCCGATGATCGGCGGCCAGGTGACCTACGAGGTCGTCTACGAGGACTGCCGTGTTCCGGCCTCCAAACTGCTCGGCAAGGAGGGGCAGGGGTTCGCCCCGATGCAGACCCGCCTGTCCACCCGTCGCCTGCAGATGGGTATCTGGGGCTACACCCTGGCCCAGCGCGCGCTCGACATGATGATCGAGCACGCCGGCCAGCGGGAAACCTTCGGCGCGAAGCTGGCCGACCGCCAGGCGATCCAGTGGTGGGTCGCCGATGCCTCGACCAAGATCCACGCCGCCCGGCTGATGGCCTACGACATCGCCTGGAAACTCGACCAGGGCCGCGACGTGCGGGTCGAAATCTCGATGCTCAAGGTGTTCGGCACCGAGCTGGGCTGGGAGGTCATCGACCAGGCCATGCAGGCCTTCGGCGCCATGGGCATGACCAAGGAACTGCCGCTGCAGATGATGGCCGGCCAGATGCGCACCATGCGGATCTATGATGGTCCCAGCGAGGTCCACCGCTGGGTGATCGCGCGCGACCGGCTGGGGTTGAAGCGGTAGAGGCGCCTAGGCCTTCTCCCGCACCTGCCTGGGCGCATAGATCGCCCAGTGCCGGCCGGACATGGCGAGGCGCTCGCGGCTGGAGACGGTGAAGTCCAGCGTCACGATCAGGTGGCCGTTCTTCTCCTCGTTGGCCACCACGACGCCTCGCGTCTCCAGCTGCTCGCCGTCGGTGATCAGGCCGTGCAGCCGCGCATCGCTTTCCATGTGGATCCACGGTCCCAGCCTGACCGTCTGTGACAGCACATAGTTGGCCCGGCGCAGCATGTAGGCGGGGTTGGCGATGTTCCCGCCGTCGAACAGGGCCGGATCCTCGCGGGTGTTCTGCAGGTGCGACAGGCCGACGTCGGCGAAATAGAGCTCCTTGAGCGTTCCCAGCACCAGCCCGACGGGCAGGCTGCCCGGCGACGCCGCCGCACGCTCGTCAGGCCGGGGCAGGTCTCCCTCCGGCAGGATCGCCGGCGCCGGCGCATCGTCGGTGCGCCAGGCCGTCCCGCTCGCGCAATCGAGGCCGCGCGCCGACACGGCCAGAGTCAGTGATCCGTCAGGCTGTTCGTCAGCGGTCACCGTCGTCTCGTCGCCGTCATAGACCGGCTTGCCGAACTTCGCGCGGATGCGTCCCTCGCTCAGCCAGTCGCGGCCCCACAGGGCGACCGGCGCATGGGCCATGTAGGCGAATACGTCGACGCCCGGCACCAGCCCGCCGGTGAAGCCGAACCGGCTGGCCACGTCGTCGGCGTGAATCCGGTTCTCGCTGGCGGTGGCGGTGTTGAAGGCGGTGAGGGTGCGGTTGAGGGTCATGGCCGGGAGCCTAGCCGACACCCCCACCGCCGTCATCCTCGGGCGGGTCCCGGGGATCCCTCTCAAGCCGTCGCGAAGGCGCCAGGCTGGAGCGGCGGTGCTGCGACGGATCGAGGGGTCCTCGCCACAAGGGCGAGGATGACGGAAAAGGAACGGGATGAATCAGACCTTCGACTACATCATCGTCGGCGCGGGATCGGCCGGGTGCGTCCTGGCCAACCGGCTCAGCGCGGACCCGCGCAACCGCGTGCTGGTGCTGGAGGCCGGCGGCAACGACGACTGGATCTGGTTCCACATCCCGGTCGGCTACCTGTTTTCGATCGGCAATCCGCGCGCCGACTGGATGTACGAGACCCAGCCCGTGCCCGGTCTGAACGGCCGCAGCCTGAAGTATCCGCGCGGCAGGGTGATCGGCGGGTCGTCGGCGATCAACGCGATGATCTACATGCGTGGCCAGGCGGCGGACTACGACGGCTGGCGACAGCTGGGCCTGAACGGCTGGGGGTGGGACGACGTCCTGCCGCTGTTCCTCGCCCAGGAAGACCACATCGCGCCGCCCACTGAGCATCATCGGTCAGGCGGCGAGTGGCGGGTTGAGCATCCGCGCATGCGCTGGGCCGTCCTGGACGCCTTCGCGCAAGCGGCCGCACTCGAGGGCATGCCCCCCGTGGCGGACTTCAACGGCGGCGACAACGCCGGCAGCGGCTACTTCCAGGTCAACCAGAAGGCGGGCGTCCGCTGGAGCGCGGCGCGCGGGTTTCTCAAGCCGGTGCTCGGGCGACCCAACCTGAAGCTCCAGACCGGCGTGCGGGTCGACCGTGTTCTGATCGAAGACGGTCGCGCCGTCGGCGCCGCCTGGACGCGCGATGGTCAGGCCTTCGAGGCCAGGGCGTCGGGTGAGGTCGTGCTGGCCGCCGGCGCGGTCAATACGCCCCGGCTGCTTGAGCTCTCCGGGGTCGGCGATGGTGCGCGGCTGGCGACCCTCGGGATCGACGCCGTCCGGCATGCGCCGGGTGTCGGCGAGAACCTGCAGGACCACCTGCAGATCCGGCCGGTCTACAAGGTCAGCGGTGTGCCGACGATGAACGCCCTCTACGCCTCACTATGGCGTCGGCCGCTGATGGCGCTGGAGTACGCCGCCCTGCGGCGCGGGCCGATGTCGATGGCCCCGTCACAGATGGGCGCCTTCGCCCGCTCGTCGCCCGACCACGAGTCTCCGAACCTGCAGTTCCACGTACAGCCGCTGTCGCTGGAGCGTTTCGGCGAGCCGTTGCATCCGTTCCCGGCGATCACGATCAGCGTCTGCAATCTGCGCCCGACCAGTCGTGGGTCGATCCACGCCGCCAGCGCCGATCCAGCCGCCCCGCCAATGATTCAGCCCAACTACCTCGATACGGACGAGGATGGTCGCGTGGCTGTCGACTCCCTGCGACTGGTGCGCCGGATCGTCAGGCAGCCGCCGCTGGCCCGGTATCGCCCGGACGAGATGAAGCCGGGCTTCCCGGTCGATGACGACGCCGGTCTGCTGGCCGCCGCCCGCGACCTCGGCACGACGATCTTCCACCCGGTCGGCACGGCGAAGATGGGGCTGGCGTCCGACCCGAACGCTGTGGTCGACGAACGGCTTCGGGTGATCGGGATCGAGGGGCTGAGGATCGCCGACGCCTCGGTCATGCCGCGCATCACTTCCGGCAACACCAACTCCCCGACCATGATGATCGCCGAGAAGGCGGCGCGCATGATCGCGGAAGACCGGCGCTGACGCCCCGGCTGCGGCGTTTCGCACAGTCGAGACGCTTGATTTCCCTAACGTGCATCCGCCAGACAGCTGTTTGGAACCGGCGGTACGGACGTCCGGGCGCGCAGGGAGATGATCATGGCCGACGATCTCGGATTCGACCCGCAGGCGCTGCGTGAACGGTACCGGGCGGAGCGCGACAAGCGTCTGCGCGACGACGCCAACGAGCAGTACCGCGAGATCAAGGGCGACTTCGCCCACTACCTCGATGACCCCTATGTCGAACCGGGCTTCACGCGCGAGCCGCTGACCGACGAGGTCGAGGTGGTGGTGATCGGCGGCGGTTTCGGCGGCCTGCTGGCGGGCGCGCGACTGCGCGAGGCTGGCGTCCAGGGCATCCGCATGATCGAGAAGGGCGGCGACTTCGGCGGTACCTGGTACTGGAACCGCTACCCCGGCGCGGCCTGCGATGTGGAGTCCTACATCTACCTGCCGCTGCTCGAGGAGCTCGGCTATGTGCCGGTCGAGAAGTACACGCGCGCGCCGGAAATCCTGGATCACTGCCGACGCATCGGCGAGCATTTCGACCTCTACCGCGACGTCTGCTTCCAGACCGAGATCACGGCGATGGACTGGGACGAGGCCTCGTCCCGCTGGATCATCCGCACCAATCGCGGCGACGCCATGAAGGCGCGCTTCGTCTGCATGGCCAACGGCCCACTGCACCGGCCCAAGCTTCCCGGGATCCCGGGCGTGGAGACGTTCAAGGGCCACAGCTTCCACACCAGCCGCTGGGACTATGGCTATACCGGCGGAGACTCCTTCGGGAACCTGACGGGTCTGGCCGACAAGCGGGTCGGGATCATCGGCACCGGCGCGACCGCCGTGCAGTGCGTGCCGCACCTCGGCGCCTCGGCGAAGGAACTGTTCGTCTTCCAGCGCACCCCCTCGTCGATCGACGTCCGGGACAACCGCCCGACCGATCCCGCCTGGGCAGAGGCGCTGGAGCCGGGCTGGCAGCAGCGCCGGATGGACAACTTCAACAACCTCGTCTCGGGCGGGTTCGAGAAGGAGGACCTCGTCGGCGACGGCTGGACCGACATCATCCGCAACATCCTGCTGATCGGACGCCAGACCCAGGCGGCCGGCGAGGCGCCGCGCAGCCTGCAGGAGCTGATGCAACTCGCCGACTTCAAGAAGATGGAGCAGATCCGCAGTCGCGTGGATGAGGTCATCAGCGACCCGGCGACCGCCGAGGCGCTCAAGCCCTGGTACAACCAGTTCTGCAAGCGGCCTTGCTTCCACGACGACTACCTGCCGACCTTCAACCGCCCCAACGTGCATCTGATCGACACCCAGGGGCGCGGCGTCGAACGGATCACCGAGAATGCGGTCTGGGTCGACGGCAAGGCCTACGAGGTTGACTGCCTCGTCTACGCCACCGGCTTCGAGGTCGGCACCAGCTATGCCCGCCGCGCCGGCTATGAAGTCACCGGCCGCGGGGGCCTGACCCTGACCGAAAAGTGGAAGGACGGGGTCTCGAGCCTGCATGGCATGCACGTGAACGGCTTCCCCAACCTGCTGATCTTCAGCAACAGCCAGTCGGGCTTCTCGGTGAACTATCCGCACATGCTGAACGCCCAGGCGCAGCATGCTTCGTGGATCATCGCCGAGGCCCTGCAGCGGCAAGCGCTGACGGTCGAGGCCACCCGCGCGGCCGAAGAGGCCTGGGTCCAGACGATCATCGACTCGGCCCTGATGCGGCAGCAGTTCCAGGAGGAATGCACGCCGGGCTATTACAACAACGAGGGCAAGCCCTCGGCGCTGGCGGCGCGGAACGGGGCCTACGGCAAGGGCTCGATCGCCTTCATCAAGCTGATGGAAGAGTGGCGGGCGGCCGGGACGCTCGAAGGCCTGGAGCTCACGTCCGCATAGGCCGGGGGCCCCAGGGCGTCAGGGCGACGGCTGCGGCGGTGGTCGCTCCCATCACCACCAGGCCCAGCGCGACCAGCGCGAACAGCGCCCAGGCCGGCGCCTGGGTCTTGACCAGGATGACCCCGCCGATGGCCACGACCGCAAGGCGCGCCGTGCCCGCGAGCAGCGGCCCCATGATCCGGCCCGCGCCCTGCGACGAGAAATAGAGCGCCAGCCCGAGGCCAAAGAAGGCGAAGCAGGGCCCGACGAAGTGAAGGTAGAGCGCGCCGGCGGCCCGCACCTCGGGATCCCGGGTGAAGAGCGTCACCCAGATTTCCGGAAACAGGCCGAGCACCATGCCCAGCACGCCAAGCGCGCCGCCGGCCATGGCTCCGGCCGTCCAGGCCACCTTTCGCGCCCGCGCCACGTCGCCGGCGCCGATCGCCAGCCCGACCATCGGGAGGGACGCAACCCCGACCGAAAACGCGATCGGCACCAGCAGGAACTCCAGCCGCGAGCCGATGCCGTAGCCGGCCAGGGTGTGGACGCCGAACCGCGCGGCGATAGCCGTGATCACCAGCACCGTGCCGACGGTCTGGATCGGCGACAGCATGGCCGGCAACCCGACCTTCAGGATGTCTTCGAAATGCACCCGGGTGAACGGGCCACTCAGGTGCAGGCGCACGCGCGCCTTGCTGCGGCGGAGCAGCAGAAACAGCGCGACGGCCATGAAGGTGGCGGATGCTGCCTGGCCCAGACCGACACCGACGATGCCCAGTCGGGGCGCAGGTCCCCAGCCGAAGCAAAGGGCCCCGCCGAGCAGGATCTGCAGCACCGCACCGGCCATCATGGTGGCGGATGGACCGACCATGTCGCCAGACCCGCGCAGTACCGAGGCGAAAATGTTCGACAGCCAGATTGCCGCCGCGAAGGCGAACACGATGTTTGAGTAGATCACCGCCTGCCGCAGGGTCTCGCCATCTCCGCCCAGGACGGAGAACAGACCGCGTCCGAACAGAGACAGGACCACCGAGAAGAACAGGCCCAGGCCCAGACCGATGATCGCGCCATGGCGCGCCAGCGCCTCGGCGCGGTCCGTCGCGCCCGCGCCCAGGGCCCGGCTGACGGCGGAGGAGACGCCGCCGCCCATGGCCCCCGCGCTCATCATCCCCATCAGCATGACGAGCGGAAAGACCAGCGCGGCGGCGGCCAGCGGCTCGGCGCCGAGGCGACCGATGTAGGCGGTCTCCGCGATCGAGACGGCCGTGGTCGCGAGCATGCCCAGCAGGTTGGGCGCCGCCAGCTTGGCCAGGGTCGGGGCGACGGGTGCGACGAGCAAGGGATGGGGCGGCGTGGCGTCGCCTGTCGTCTGAGTCATCGATTCCACCCTGCGTTTTGAATTGCTACTCTAGAGTCCCATGGCAAGCGGTCCAGTCGCAAATGCGCCGCCGGGCCTTGCTGTCACGGTCGACCGTCGGCAGGGTCGGCTCACGGGCGAGAGGATCGGCCGCAGGAGGACGTCATGGCCGAGATCCGGAAAGTCTCCCTGCTCTACGCCGTCGCCGAGGACCGACTGGCGTTGGATACGGAGGACGTCGCGGGGGGCGTCACGCGTCTCTGGCTGACCCAGCGGCTATGCCGCGCGTTGGTCACGACCCTCGTGCCGATGCTTCACCAGGTCGTAACCCTGACGTTGCCCGCCGGGGCGGCGGAGGCCGCCCAGTCCTGGGAACAGGCGGCCGCGATGGCCGAGTTTGGCAAGACGCCCGGCGTCCGGCCCGATCCGGACATGACCTCCGGCCTCGTCACGGCTGTGCACATCAGCCCGCCCGGGGAACAAATGTCCCTGACCTTTGACTTCGGCGACGGCGAGTCGCGGGCCGTCACGCTGAGCGTGGCCGCCTTGCGCCAGACCCTGTCGGTCATGCACCGCTTGCAGGCGGAGGCCGGTTGGCCGCTGGATCTCTGGCCGTCATGGATCGCCGACCCGTCCGCGACGGCGGCTGGCGGGGCGGTAAACTGAGCACATTCCACCCCCGGGCGTTTCCGTTGGCCCGCAGGGGGTCTAGGAACAGAGGATGACCCGTCACACCGTCCATATCGTGGGAGCCGGACCCGCCGGCCTGATGGCGGCCGAGCGCCTTGCCGCCGCGGGCCACGGCGTGGTGGTTCACGAAGCCATGCCCTCCCCATCGCGCAAACTGCTGATGGCCGGGCGAGGCGGGCTAAACCTGACCCACACCGAGCCGCTGGACGGATTTCTGGGCCGCTACGGGGTGGCGAGGGCGGTGGTCTCGGACTGGCTGGAGCGCCTCTCGCCGACCGATCTCATCGGCTGGACCGAGGGGTTGGGGCAGGCGACCTTCGTCGGGTCGTCAGGCCGGGTCTTTCCCCGGGCGATGAAGGCGTCGCCGCTGCTGCGAGCCTGGCTGGCGCGGCTGGCGGCGGCAGGGGTCGAGCTGCGGACCCGTTCGCGCTGGACCGGCTTCGAGGACGGGGGGCTCCGGTTCGATACCCCGGAAGGTCAACGCATCGAGCGGCCGGACGCCGTGGTGCTGGCGCTCGGCGGGGCAAGCTGGCCCCGGCTGGGGTCCGATGCAAAGTGGACGTCGTGGCTGGAAGCCCGGGGCGTTTCCGTAACGCCGTTCAAGCCGTCGAACGTCGGCTTTGATCGGCCCTGGTCCTCGGTGTTCATCGACCGCTTCGCCGGCCAGCCGCTGAAGCCGGTGGCGCTGACCCATGGCCAAACCACCATACGCGGCGAGGCGCTGGTAACGCGCTACGGCATCGAAGGCGGGGCGGTCTATGCCCTGTCGGCAGGCCTGCGCGACGCGATCGCGGCGGATGGAGCCGCCACCCTGGTCGTCGACCTGCGTCCCGACCTTTCCATTGACGCGCTTTCCGCGCGTCTGGCGAAGCCACGCGGCAAGGACAGCGTGACGAACTGGCTGCGCAAGGCCGGCGGTCTGTCGCCCGTCGCGGTCGGCCTGCTGCGCGAGATTCCCGGTGACCTCCCGATGGGCGCCGACAAGCTCGCCCGCCGCATCAAGGCGGTGCGACTGACCCTGACGGGCGTCCAGGGCCTGGATCGCGCCATTTCCTCAGCCGGCGGCGTGGCGCTGGACCAGGTCGATCAGGGCCTGATGCTCAAGGCGATACCAGGCGTCTTCGTCGCCGGCGAGATGCTTGACTGGGAAGCCCCCACCGGCGGCTACCTGCTCCAGGCCTCATTGGCCTCGGGCGCGGTCGCTGCGGCGGGGGCCACGGCGTGGCTGGCGAGGGTCTGAGTCGCTCGAGCACACAGCCTCCACCGCGCGGACGCTAGCCCAAGCCTCTGGTCCCCCGCTGATTCCGGAAGCGGCCCGGCCGCGATGCGGGATCTGTCGGAGGCCCCAGCCGGAACGGCCGGGTCATTTCCGTGATATCCAATCGTCTATCGTCGAAAGTCGTTTGAATTCACAAAACCGTCGTCTCCACCCCTTAGACGCCTGACAACGGGGGTCGGCTGATCCCATCCTCCGCAGTCAGAACAGCTGGATCGGGTTGACGATGAAGAAGCTGGTGCTTTGTGGCGTCGCAGCGCTAGCCCTGGCCGCCTGCGGTCAATCCGCGCCCTCCGGAAAGAGCGGCGCGAACGGCAATGCTGTCGTGCTGATTGATGGCTCGAGCACCGTCTATCCCATCTCCGAAGCGCTGGGCGAGGAGTTCCAGAAGGCCAGCGGCACCCGCGTCACCGTCGGACTTTCCGGCACGGGCGGCGGCTTCAAGAAGCTCTGCCGCGGCGAAACGGACATCTCGGGCGCTTCGCGTCCGATCAAGGCCGAGGAAATCGAGCTCTGCAAGCAGAACGGCGTCGAGTACATCGAGCTGCCCGTCGCGCTTGACGCCCTCGCCGTCGTCGTCAATCCGGAAAACACCTTCGTCGACTGTCTCACGCCGGCCGAGCTGAAGACGATCTGGGCGCCGGAAGCGCAGGGCAAGATCGTGACCTGGAACCAGGTCCGGGCGAGCTTCCCGGCCGAACCGATCAAGCTGTTCGGCGCCGGCACCGACTCCGGCACGTTCGACTACTTCACCACGGCCATCAACGGGAAAGAGGGCGCCTCGCGCGGCGATTACACCGCGACCGAGGACGACAACGTCACAGTTACCGGCGTCGGTGGCGACAAGGGTTCGCTCGGCTTTCTCGGCCTCGCCTATCTGACCGAGAATGTCGGCAAGGTTCGCGCTGTGCCGATCCGTCAGCCCGGCGGGTCCTGCGTCGGACCGGCCGTCGCGACCGCCCGCGACGCCTCCTACCAGCCGCTCTCGCGTCCGCTCTTCTACTATGTGAACAAGAAGTACGCTGATGAACGCGCCCACGTCCGCGCCTTCATCCTGTTCGCCTTCAGCCCGGCCGAGAGCGAGAAACTTGTCACAGAAGTTGGCTACGTTCCGTTGCCGACGAAGGCCTACAGCCTTGCTATCGGCAAGTTTGAAGCCCGCAAGACGGGGAGTTACTTCGGTGGTGGCTCCAAGATTGGCGTAACCATGGAAGAACTGCTCTCCGACGCTGCAGAGTAGCGCGGGCGCATGACGGACGGCGGTCCCGTGACCGCCGCCGTCCACCTTTACGGGGATCGAAATTGCCGCAGCCTATTGAGGAAGGTTCTGCATTCGATGCGTTGCGAGCCAGCGCATTCCTTCGCCGCGGTCGCGTCGTGGCGAGCGTCATGCAGATTATGCTGTTCGCGTGCGCTGCGCTTTCGGTCGCCATCACTGCGGCCATAGTCTGGGTGCTGGTGTCCGAGTCCTGGATGTTCTTCAGCCAGATCCCGCTGGTGACCTTCCTGACCGATACGCAGTGGACGCCAGTCTTCACCAATGCCCGCTACGGCATTCTCCCGCTGCTGACCGCCACGCTCTGGGCGGCCGGTATCGCGATGGCGGTGGCGACGCCGCTGGGTCTGGTGCTCTCGATCTACCTCAGCGAATTCGCCGGCCCGCGGGTGCGGGAAATCCTCAAGCCGATCCTGGAGATGCTGGCGGCGGTTCCGACCGTTGTGTTCGGCTACTTCGCGCTCCTGTTCCTGACGCCGCTGGCCAAGCAGTTCATTCCCGGCCTTTCGGGGTTCAACCTGCTCGTTCCGGGCTTCGTCCTGGGCATCATGATCCTTCCCTACGTCGTCACCATCAGTGAGGACGCCATGCGGGCCGTCCCCATGACGCTTCGTGAAGGGGCGTTCGCGCTTGGCATGAGCCGCTGGCGCACCGCGTTTTCTGTGGTCATTCCCGGCGCCTTCTCGGGCGTCACGGCGGCCTATCTGCTGGCCTTTTCGCGGGCGGTCGGCGAGACGATGATCGTGGCGATCGCCGCCGGTCAGAACCCGAACCTGACCGGAGACCCGCGTGAGGGCGCCGCCACGATCACGGCCTACATCGTGCAAATGAGTCTCGGCGATCTGCCGCACGGCACACTGGCCTATTCGACCATCTTCGCGACCGGTCTGGTGCTCTTCGTCATCACTCTGGGCTTCAATGTCCTCGGCTTCGTGCTGCGCCGCAAATTCCGTGAGGCCTACTGATGGCGGATCACCCCAGTGAAAAGCGGATCGTCGCGAAGGCGAAGGTGCAGGACCTCTCCTTCTCGATCCTCGGCATCATCGTGCTGTTCTTCGCGATGGCGATGCTGGCGACGCTGATCGGCGACCTGCTGGCCGACGGCCTTGGCCGCATCAGCAAGCAGTTCCTCACTGACTTCCCCTCCCGGCGGCCGAGCGAGGCCGGCATCCTCTCGGCCTGGGTGGGCACCACTCTTGTCATGTTCGTCACGGCGCTCCTGGCCATTCCGCTGGGCGTCGGCGCGGGTCTCTACCTTGAGGAGTATGCGCCGCGAAACTGGCTCAGTGATCTCATCGAGATCAATGTCAGCAATCTGGCGGGTGTTCCGTCCATCATCTACGGCCTGCTGGCGCTCGGCTTCTTTGTCTATGGCCTCGGCATGGGCCAGACGATCCTCGTCGGCGGCATGGTGCTCGCCCTGCTGATCCTTCCGATCGTGATCGTCGCGACGCGCGAGGCCGTTCGGGCGGTGCCCTCGGGTCTGAGGGAGAGCGCCTATGGCATCGGTTGCAATCGCTGGCAGGTGGTCTGGCAATATGTCCTGCCGTCGGCCCGGCCGGGCATCCTGACCGGCGCCATTGTCGGTCTGTCCCGGGCTATCGGCGAGACGGCTCCGATCATCACCATCGGCGCGCTAACCTTCATTGCCTTCCTGCCGCCGTCCCCGATCCAGGCGTCTCCGCCGTTCGTGAACGCCGACTGGCTGACCTCACCGTTCACGGTCATGCCGATCCAGATGTTCAACTGGACCTCGAGGCCGCAGGCGGGTTTCCACGAGAACGCTGCGGCGACCGGTGTGCTGCTGCTGGGCATGACCCTGATCATGAACGGCTTCGCCATCTACCTCCGTTACCGGCTGCGCAGGGGGCTCAGATCATGAGCGACTCCATGAATGCGCCCCATCCCATCCGCGACACTTCCGGCGACCAGACCATGACGCAAGCTCCCGCCACCGAGACCCCTGTTCGCGCCCAGGTTCGTGACCTCAAGTTCTGGTACGGCAAGTTCCAGGCGCTCAATGGCGTGTCGATGCCGATCTACGACCGGAAGGTCACGGCCATCATCGGCCCGTCGGGCTGCGGCAAGAGCACGCTCCTGCGTTGCTTCAACCGGATCCACGACCTCTACCCGGGAAGCCGCTACAACGGCGAAATCAACCTGGCGCCGGAAGGCGTGAATCTTGTCGACAAGGGCATTGACCCGATCCTCGTGCGACTGCTCGTCGGGATGGTGTTCCAGAAGCCGAACCCGTTCCCCAAGTCGATCTTCGAGAATGTCGCCGCAGGCCTCTATGTCCGTGGCATCCGCAACCGGACCGAGGTCGAGGGGCGCGTCGAGGAGGCGCTCACCCAGGCGGCCCTTTGGAACGAGGTCAAGGACCGCCTCTCCAAGCCCGCGTTCGAGCTGTCTGGCGGCCAGCAGCAGCGGCTCTGTATCGCGCGGGCGCTGGCGCCCAAGCCAAAGCTCCTGCTGCTCGACGAGCCGACGTCCGCGCTTGACCCTATCGCCACCGCGAAGATCGAGGAGCTGATGGACAGTCTGGTCAAGGACGTGACGATCCTGATCGTCACCCACAACCTGTCCCAGGCGGCCCGGATCTCGAAGTACACCGCGTTCATGCACATGGGCGATCTCATCGAGTTTGCCGAAACCGAACAGCTGTTCACCAACCCCGCGGTCTCGCGGACCCAGGACTATGTGACGGGCCGCTTTGGTTAGCCGCGACCTCCTGCCCGTCACTGCTGGACGAACCGCTGTTGGCCCGGCGGCGCGGTCTGTGCAGGTCGAAGCGGAGCAGGAAGGAATCGCCCTCCTGGCCAAGGCCCTCGGTCACCCGGCCCGCATCGGAATTGTCAGGCTGCTCCAGTTGAGGGGCGAGTGTCACGGCGGCGAGATCGTCGACCGGATCGGCCTGGCCCAGTCGACGGTCGCGGAGCATCTCCGCATCCTGCGAGACGCCGGGATCATCGTGGGGAAGGTGCAGCGCCCGCGAACATCCTACGCGCTGGACCCGCTCGCCCTGTTACCGTTGACCGGCCTCCTGTGCGAGGTCACCGGCGTTACCCGCCGCGAGGGGCCAGCAGTCCGAACCCGTCGCGGCTGACGTCATGACGCCGTCGCGCGCCAGGGGCCGGACGCCCGCCTCCTCCTTCAGATTTATCCGGGATCTTTAGCCGGCCCGGCGTGCGCCCTTGGTTCGCATAGTTGTCACAGACCTGTCGGCGTTCCGTTGTGATCGGACCCTATCAATTCCGGCGAGAGCGGGGCGCCAGCAATCGGTGAGGCCAAAATGGTCATCGCCTGGCTTCGCCCGCGTCATGTCGACTGCGATGGTGGAGACTGGGATGACCGGCCTGAAGAAATTTAGCGTGCTTGGACTGGCGATGACCGCCACTCTGGCGTTGGCGGCTTGCGGAGGCGCCGACGGCGTCGCCTCGCCGGGTGAAGGCGGCTTCACCGGTGGCGGTGGCGGTGGCGGTGGCGGCGGCGGCGGCGGTGGCGGCGGCGGTACCGGCCCGGCGGCCGATTGCCCGACCGGTCTGGCCAACGTCGGCACGATCACCGCCGCAGTCGGCGGCGAACTGCGCGTCTGCCAACTCCCGCCCCTGGTCACCGGCAACCTCGTCCTGCCGCTGCGTACCGGCACCATCTATTCGATCAGCGGCCGCGTCGACGTCGGCCAGGACCGTGGCGGCAACGTCACGACCCCGATCCCCGGCGCCCTGCAGGGCATCCTGACCGTTGAGCCGGGCGTGCGCGTCTACGGCTCGGCCGGCCTCGATTACATCGTGGTCAACCGCGGCTCGCAGATCTTCGCCCAGGGCACGTCGACCCAGCCGATCGTCTTCACCAGCCGCCAGAGCGTGCTCGGCACGACCGGGGTCGACTCGATCGGCCAGTGGGGCGGCATCGTCCTGCTCGGACGCGCCAACATCGCCAACTGCCCGGGCGCTACCGCCTACGGCAGCCCCAGCTGTGAAGCCATCGTCGAGGGCACCAGCGCGTTCTACGGCGGCAACGGCAACTCGGATAACTCTGGCGTCCTGCGCTACGTCCGTGTCCAGCACTCGGGCTTCCAGGTCCTCCCCGACCAGGAGCTGAACGGCATCACGCTCGCCGGTCTCGGTTCGGGTACGACCATCGAGTACGTCCAGGTCCACAACAGCTCGGATGACGGCTTTGAATGGTTCGGCGGCCGCGTGAACGCGAAGTATCTGGTCGCCACCGGCAACGACGACGACAGCTTCGACACCGACCAGGGTTTCCTTGGCGCGATCCAGTACGGAATCGTGGTCCAGCGGCCCAACGGCGGCGACAAGATGATCGAGGCCAGCTACGCCGCGAACGCCTCCGGCAATCCCCGCAGCCGCCCGCAGTTCTCGAACATCACGTTCGTGGGTCGCGGCATCAACGTCGGCATGGTGTTCAACTCCGGCACCAACGTGGACCTGTACAACAGCATCGTCCGCAACGCCCCGACGGCCCCGAGCAACCCCGCCTGCCTGGACATCGACTTCCTCCCGGCGGCGCCCGTTACCGGCAACACCAACGGCACCTTCCGCTCGGTGTTCTTCAGCGGCTGCGCCAATCCGTTCGATACGGACGCGGACGACGAATCGCCGATCTTCACCAACGCCAGCAACGTTCCCGCCGGCACCTCGACCCTGACGAGCACCTTCATCAACGGCGCCAACGAAGCCGCCGTGACGGTGACCAGCCCGACCGCCCTCAGCACCTTCTTCGCCCTGCCGACCTACATCGGCGGCGTGCGGGATTCCGCTGACACCTGGTGGCAGGGCTGGACCTGCGGTCTCGCCGCCGGCTCCACCTGCTGAGTGACTTGACGGGCGGCGGCACAGGTCGCCGCCCGTCTCCTATCCCGTTGCAAGCGACAAGGTCCGCCATGAAGAGTTTTACCCCCACGCTGGGCAGTCTGTTGCTCGCGACGTCCGCGCTGGTCGCGCCGCAGATCGCGGTCGCCCAGCAGGCCCCGACGCCCGTCCCGGCCCCGGCTCCTGCCGAAGAAGCCACCGAAGTCGAAGAAATCATCGTCCGTGGCGTCAACATCCCGCAGCCGATGCGGGAAACCTCCGAAGTCGCCAGCTTCCTGTCTGTCGAGGACCTGAAGCGCCAGGGCGACGACACTGCGGCTGAAGCGCTCACCCGCCTGAGCGGCCTGAGCGTCGTCAGCGGCAAGTTCGTCTACGTTCGCGGCCTCGGCGAACGCTACTCGTCGGCCCTGCTGAACGGCTCGCCGCTGCCCAGCCCCGAACCGCTGCAGCGCGTGGTTCCGCTGGATCTGTTCCCGAGCAATATCCTGGCGGGCACGAGCGTCCAGAAGACCTACTCGGTGAACTACGGCGGTGAATTCGGCGGTGGCGTCATCGATCTGCGCACCACCAAGGTGCCCAACGAGCCGTTCTTCTCCATGTCGGCCAGCTTCGGCGGCAACACAGAGACGACGTTCAAGGAAGGGATCACCTACTACGGGTCCGCCACCGACGGCCTCGGCTACGATGACGGCGCCCGCGAGCTTCCCAAGCCTTTGCAGGCCGCGATCGAGACCGGCAATCGCATCACCAGCGGCGTCAACTTCACGGACAACCAGCTGGTCTTCATCGGCAGCAGCTTTGTCAACGCGCCGATGAACCTGATTCAGATCAAGAATCAGATGCCGGGGAACTTCAGCGTTGACCTCAGCGGCGGCACCTCGTTTGAGGTCCCCGGTGGCACGCTCGGCCTGCTGATCGTCGGCGGTTTCGACAACAGCTGGCGCTCGCGGTTCGGCACCCAGCAGGAAGGTCAGGTCGGCGGCGGCATTATCGCCCCGGTCACGGACTATGAGTTCCGGTCGACCCAGAACGACGTCGTCGTCAACGCCCTGGTCGGCGTCGGCTACGACATGGGCGATCACATCTTCAGCTGGACCAACCTCTATATCCACACCACGACCAAGGAAGCCCGCATCCGCTCGGGTTACAACGACCTGACCGGCGCCGATGTGCGCGACGACTACACCGAGTGGTTCGAGCGCAGCCTGATCAGCACCCAGCTGACGGGTGAGCACGATCTCGGCGATCTCGAGATCGACTGGCGCGGCGCCTTTGCCAGGACGGCGCGCAACTCTCCTTACGAGAAGGGCATTCGCTACCGTCTGGTTGGCGGCGAGTATCTGCACAACGCGTCGCAGGAGCAGAACTACACCCGCTTCGGCGAGGTCGAGGACCAACTCGCGAGCTTCGGCGTGGACGCGGCCTATACCGTGGCGCTCTCGAACGCGCGTGACGTGATCTTCAGCGGCGGCGTCGCCTGGTCGGACAACGAGCGTGCGGCCGAACAGCGCGAGTTCCGCCTCCTGGCCCTGAACGTTGCCCTTCCGATCGAGGTTCAGCGTCAACGGGTCGACTACCTGCTCGCCGACTACAACATCGGGCCGGGCGCGCTGATGATCCGGGAAACCAGCGGATCCGACGGTGCGGCGGCCTATGAAGCGTCGCTTACGGTCAAGGCTGTCTATTTCCAGGCTGACGCCGAGATCATCCCCCTGGTCCGGGCCACGGTCGGCCTGCGCTATGAGGATGCGATCCAGAGTGTCACGCCGACGGCGCTCTTCGCCGGGGACCCGGTGCCGTTCGCGCCGGCCCCGCTGGAGAACCAGTACATCCTCCCGGCCGCTACGTTGACCTGGAACTTCTACGAGGAGATGCAGCTGCGCGTCGGTCTGTCCAAGACCATCGCCCGCCCGCAGTTCCGCGAACTCGCGCCCCTGTCCTACCTCGACCCGGACACCGATCGCCTGTTCATCGGCAACCCGAACCTTGTCGACAGCGAGCTGATCAACTTCGACGTCCGCTACGAGTGGTACTTCTCCCGCGACGAGTATCTGACGCTGGGCTTCTTCTACAAGGACATCGACAAGCCCGTCGAAGCCATCGTGAACGAAGTCGGTGCCACCGTTCAGACCACCTTCCTGAACGCGCCGCGGGCTTCGCTGTACGGTGTCGAAGTCGACGTGAAGACCTACTTCGAGTTCTTCTCGGACACGCCCTGGTTCTCGGCCAAGCGCTGGCTGGCTGCGGCCAACTACACCTACAGCCGGTCCGAGCTGATCGTCGAAGCGGGAGATGAAGTGTTCCCGCTCACCGTCGACGGCTCCGCACGGCCCGCCGTGGATTTCGTCAACGACGGCGACCCCATGCAGGGCCAGTCCGAGCATCTGCTGAACGTCCAGTTCGGCTTTGAGGACGATACCGCCCGCTCACAGGCGACCTTCCTGGTCTCCTATGCCAGTGAGCGGATCACCACCCGCGGCCGAACGGGCTTCCCCGACCTGACCCAGGAGCCGGGCGTCATCCTGGACTTCACCTATCGCCGTGACTTTACGGTATGGGATCAGGACGTCACCTTCGGCATCGAGGCCCGGAACCTCCTCAAGGAAGACTATGAGGAGTTCCAGGAGCTTGGCGGCGGTCGGGTGGACAACAACACCTACGAGCTGGGCAGCAGCTTCTCGGTCAGCCTTTCGACCCGGTTCTAGCCGGTTGGCCCGGCCATGCGGCGTATTTGTCGCATGGCCGGCCTCCACGTCGCCTGCGCTGTCATCGTTGCGTCACGAAACCGGCACGAACCTGAATTCTGCGTCGACTAGTCAGAACACGGCCTTCTTTCTGGACCGTAGGGGCGACTTTCGTGAGGCTGCAGAACCTCTCCTTGGCGGGCATTGACCCGCGGCGCGCGCTCTGGATCGCGGCCGAGGTTGCGCTTGTCGCCCTGCTCGCCGTTCAAACCGCCCGGCTGGGCTGGATTCTGGCCTCACCGACCCCGACCCTGATCCCGGCCCGCTCCACGGCCCCCGATGACAGCCTCGCGATCCTGTCGCGCTTCGACCCCTTTTTCCGCGCCGCGCCCGAATCCCTGACAATCGCCACGTCCAGCGCCTTCCGCCTGCACGGCGTTCGCGCGGGCGGCGGTGGCTCGGGCTCAGCGATCATCGGCACGCCAGACGGCGCCCAGGCGCCGTTTTCGGTCGGTGACGAGGTGGCGCCGGGCGTCCGGCTGGTCTCTGTCGCCCCGGACCATGTCGTGCTGTCGCGCGGCGGTGTCCGCACAACGCTGCAATTTCCCGCCGCCGAAGGCGGTGTTCCTCAGAGCATGGTCCAACCGTGAGATTTTTCGTGTTCGTCGTGCTGTTGGCCGCGCTGGCCACGGCGCCCGTCAATCACGCCCGCGCGCAGGCCCAGACCCTGAACGTCGTGGACGCCGATATCCGGGCCTTCATCCTCGATATCTCGCGAAGCACGGGATACACCTTCGTCATCGATCCCCGAGTGAAGGGCGTCGTGTCGGTCACCAGCAATGGACCGCTCAACCGGGCCGAACTGTTCGACATCTTCCTCTCGACCCTGCGCGCCAACAACTACGTCGCCATACCGACCGGCTCAGGCGCCTATCGTATCGAGCCGTCCACGGACGTCGCGCGGCAGCCGTCGCCGGCCGGCGGACAATTTACCACCCAGGTCTTCCGCCTTCGCAGTATCGACGCCCAGTCCGCGGCGGAGATCCTGAAACCGCTGGTCGGCCCCCAGGGCCAGGTGATCGCCAATCCTCGCGGCAACACAATCGTCGTCGCGGACTATTCCGACAACGTGCGCCGCATCCGCGCCCTGATCGTCCAGCTTGACCAGGATCGCTCAAGCACCCGCGCCGTGACGCTCCGCAACAGCTCGGCGCGCGAGATTGCCGCCGTACTGACCAGCCTTACCGCGCTGCCCGGCGCGGACGGCAAGCCGGGCCGGGGGCCTGTGTCGGTCGTAGCGGTAGACGGCAGCAACACCGTCCTGCTGCGTGGCGAGCCTGACGCGATTGACCGGCTGCTGCCGCTGATCGCCGACCTCGACCTGCGCGCCCGCTCCACGGACGACGTCAAGGTCGTCTTCCTGAAGCACGCCAACGCCGAGCAGCTGCTGCCGGTGCTGCAGCAGCTCATGGGGCTGCCGGCCAGCAGCGCCGCGGCGAGCGACAGCGCCCGCCCGGCGTCGGAGGCCGCCGGCGCCACTGCCGCCGTTCAGCCCGCAGGCGGCGTGCGCGTCAGCATCGCCCGCTACCCGGGCGCCAATGCGCTGATCATCAGCGCTCCGCCCGACACCCAGCGCATGCTGGCGGACGTCATCACCCGACTGGATGTCCGGCGCGAACAGGTTCTGGTCGAGGCCATCGTTGTCGAGGTTTCCGACACGGCGGCGCGCGAACTGGGGGTGCAGTTCATCCTCGGCGGTGGGAAGGGGGACGCGCCCTTCGCGGTGACCAACTACACCAATACCGCGCCCAACATCCTGGCCCTGGCCGGCGCCATCGCCGGGGAAAACAGCCTGCCGGAAGACTCGACCACGCTGGCGGCGCTGAGAGAGGCGGCGCTGTCCTCGCTTCTCGGTGCGGACGGCCTGATCACGGGGGGACTCGGGACGTTCGACAACGGCACCATCTTCGGCATGATCGTCAACGCCGTGCGACGCGACAGCGCGTCACGTCTGCTTTCCACGCCGTCCGTGCTGACGCTGAACAACGAAGAGGCCAAGTTCGTGGTCGGCCAGGAAGTGCCGATCACCACCGGCGAAGTGCTCGGCAACGCCAACAGCAATCCCTTCCGGACGATCCAGCGTCAGAACGTCGGCATCCAGCTTGAGGTCAAACCCCAGATCAATGCCGGCGGCGGCATCACACTGTTTCTGCGGCAGGAGGTCTCGTCCATCGCGGGCCCGGTCGCCGAGGGTTCAACCGAGCTGATCATCAACAAGCGCGAGCTTGAGACCACTGTCCTGGTCGATGACGGCGACATTGTCGTGCTTGGGGGGCTACTGGAGGAAAATGAACGCGCATCTCTCGAAGCGGTGCCGGGACTGAGTGACATCCCGGTCCTCGGGAACCTGTTCAAGAGCCGCGCCCGCACAGGCACGCGGACGAACCTGATGATTTTCATCCGGCCACGCATCATCCGCGATCGCGAGGACGCCCAGGAGGCCACGGCGCCGCGTTACGACTTCATTCGTGGCGACCCGGCCGTCGTTGACCGCTCTGGCGCGAACGCGCTGGAAGCGCTCGTGCGGGACTACCTGCGCACCGTGCCGCCCGCGGCGCCGGTCGCCGCAGCGCCTGTCGCCCCTGCGCCGGCGACGCCGATCCGGACTTCGCCCCTTCCGCCGCCGCAGGAGGGTCTGGCAGGCGGACGGCAATGACGGTCACGTCGCCGGCACCGGCCTTCCCGTACGCGTTCGCCCGGCGACACGGCGTCATCCTGCTTGCGGGCGACGACCTTCCCCGGGTCGGAATCCGCGAAGGGGCGGATCCGCGCGCGCTGATCGAGGTCCGACGCGCCATGGGCCGGCCGGTGGCGGTCGAGTCCATGCCCTCGGCCTCGTTCGACCGCATGGTCTCGGAAATCTATGCTGACTCGAGCCTGGGGGTGCCGCCGGTCGGTGGACTGGATTTCGGGGCGGGGCTCGACGGCATGTTCGATGAACTGCCGACGACGGCGGATCTTCTCGACCCGCAGGACGACGCGCCGATCATCCGCCTGATCAACGGACTCATTGCCGAAGCCGTGCGGCGCGGCGCCTCCGACGTGCATATCGAACCCTACGACTCCGCGCTTCTGGTGCGACTCCGCGTCGACGGTCTTCTGCAGGAAGTGCTCTCGCTTCCCAGCCGGGTCGCGCCGATGCTGGTTTCGCGGGTGAAGGTCATGGCCCGGCTGGATATCGCCGAGAAGCGGGTCCCGCAGGATGGCCGGATATCACTGACCCTGGCCGGCCGCGCCTTCGATGTTCGCGTATCCACCCTGCCGTCCCGCGCCGGCGAACGCGTCGTGATGCGCATCCTGGACAAGGAGCAGGCCGGCCTGCGCCTGCAGGACCTTGGCATGTCCGCGCCGGTCTACGCCGCCTTCGAGGCGGCGCTGCGGGAGCCGAACGGCATCATCCTGGTCACCGGACCGACCGGTTCTGGCAAGACGACAAGCCTGTACGCCGGGCTGGGCCTGCTCAACGACCATCGCCGCAACATCCTGACCATCGAGGATCCGGTCGAGTACGCCGTGCACGGCGTGGGCCAGACCCAGGTCAACAACAAGGTCGGCATGACCTTCGCCGCGGGCCTGCGCGCGATCCTGCGGCAGGATCCCGATGTGGTTATGGTCGGCGAAATCCGGGACGCCGAGACGGCCCAGGTCGCTGTGCAGGCCAGCCTTACCGGTCACCTGGTCCTGTCCACCGTCCACACCAATGACGCGGCCGGCGCCGTGACCCGCCTGCGGGACATGGGCATCGAGCCCTTCCTGCTAGCCTCGACCCTTCGGCTGGTGGTAGCCCAGCGGCTGGTCCGGCGTCTTTGCCCTGACTGCCGTCGCCCGGAGCCGGCCGACGCCGGCGCGGCGCGGCTGCTCGGCGTCGAACCCGGCCGCCAGCTGTGGCGCCCGGTCGGCTGCCCGGCCTGCAACAACACCGGCTATATCGGCCGCGTCGGCATCTATGAGGCGATCCGGATCGACGACCGAATCCGTCGTCTGATCGCCGAAGGCGCCGACGAGGACCAGTTGGCCCGACTCGGTTCCGAGGCGACCGGCGACCTCGCCGCTGCGGGTCGGGCCCGCGTGCTTGATGGCTCCACGACGCTGGAAGAGGCCATCCGGGTCACGCGACAGGAAACGGACTCCGATGGCGGCGTTTGACTACATCGCCCTGGATGCCGGTGGTCGCACCCGGAAGGGTCAGATCAGCGCTGTTGACGCTGACGCCGCCCGGCTCGGTCTCACGCGGCGCCGGCTTGCGCCGGTCAGGCTCGAGCCGGCCGCGCCGACGGCGGCCCGGCCGTCGACTGCGCTGTTCGGTCCGCGACCGCTGGACGGCAAGGCGCTCGCGCTGTTGACGCGCCAGCTCGCGACCCTGGTCGCGGTGACTCCGCTTGAAGAAGCGCTGCGGACCATGGCGCAACAGGCCGAGTCGCCCCGCATCGGCCGCGCCCTCACGGTGGTCCACGAGGGTGTGCTGGAGGGCTTCCGCCTGTCCGACGCCATGGGTCGACCCGGCGCGGGCTTTCCACCCCTCTATCGCGCCATGATCTCTGCAGGCGAAAGCTCCGGCGCGTTGCCCGATATCATGGAGCGGCTCGCCGACCTTTACGAACAGCAGGAACAGGTCGCCGCGAAGGTCACCGCGGCGCTGGTCTACCCCATCGTGCTGGCTGTCACCGCCTTTCTCGTCGTGATCGCCCTGATGACCTTCGTCGTTCCCAAGGTGGTCGACCAGTTCGAGTCGATGGGCCAGTCGCTGCCGCTCCTTACCCGGCTGGTCATGGCCATCTCGGGCTTCCTGGCCAACAACGGCCTGATTCTGCTGGCGGTCACGGCCGTAGGGGTGTTCGCCTTCGTCCGGGCGCTGCGGCGCCCGGCGTTTCGACGGCGGGTCGACTCCGCGCTGCTGCGCACACCCGTGATCGGGCGACTGATCCGCGATGTGCAGGCAGCCCGGTTGGCCCGGACGCTTGCCACCATGGTGATGGCCGGCGTGCCGGTGCTGGAAGGTCTGGAACTGACCGGCCGGACGGTCCGCAACACGGTCATGCGCGAGGCGATCGAGACGATGGCGGACGCCATCCGCGAAGGCGGCGGGCTTTCGGCGGCGATGCGCAGGGTCGGCGTCTTCCCGCCGATCCTGGTCTACATGACCGCCGGCGGCGAGAGCTCCGGCCGGCTCGCGCCCATGCTGGGGCGCGCGGCGGACTATCTCGAACGCGAGTTCAACACCTTCACCTCCGCGGCCCTCAGTCTCCTCGAGCCCGCCATTATCGTGGTTATGGGTGGCGTGGTCGCGACCATCGTCCTGTCGATCCTGCTGCCTATCCTGCAGCTCAACTCCCTTGCTCTAGGCTAGAAGGAACCTCGCCCATGCTGGCCCAGACCCTGATCGCCCGCCGTCGCTCCGAAGCCGGCTTCACCCTGATCGAGATGATGGTCGTCGTCGTCATCCTCGGCCTTCTGGCGACGATCGTCGTCATCAACGTGCTGCCCAGTCAGGACCGGGCGATGCGCGAGAAGGCGCGCGCCGACATCGCCGTGCTGGAACAGGCAGTCGAGAGCTACCGGCTCGATACCTTCGCCTATCCGACGACTGACGAGGGCCTTACCGCGCTCGTCACGGCGCCGCCGTCTCTGGCGCGCCAGGACCGTTATCGCGAGGGCGGCTACGTGAAGCGCCTGCCCAAGGATCCCTGGGGCAATCCCTATCAGTACGTTCGGCCCGGCAAGCACGGCGTCTTCGACATCTACTCCTTCGGCGCGGACGATCGGGAGGGAGGCGAGAAGAACGATGCCGACATCGGTAACTGGCAATAGGTCTGACGGCCAGGCCGGCTTCACCCTGACCGAGCTGATGGTCGTGATTGCGATCATGGGTCTGATGGCCAGTGTTGTGGTGCTGGCGACGACCGACGGTCGCCCGTCCGGCGCGCGCGAGGCCGACCGCTTTGCGGCGCGGCTGATCCGCGCCCGCGATGAGGCGCTGCTGACCAACAGGGCTGTCGAGGTGTCGGTCTCTCCCCGTGGCTATGTGTTTCGCACGCGTGGACCCAACGGCTGGACGCCGCTCGAGGACGGCCCGTTCGCCGAAGTCGCCTGGTCGCCGGAAACCCGGATGACCTCGGCAGAGGCAACCGACCGGGTGGCCTTTGATCCGACCGGCGTTGCGACGCCGGCCGACTACGTGATTACGCGCGGCCGGCAGAGCACCCGGGTTCGCGTCGATACAGCGGGGAATGTCAGGGTCGATGACGCGACAATCCGCTGAGGAGGGATTCACCCTCATCGAGGTTCTCGTTGCGATGGCTGTCTTCAGCATCGCCGCGCTGGCGCTCGTCAACCTCTCCGGCGAGAACGTCCGCACGGCGTCGGCGATCGAGGCCCGTGTCCTCGCGGGTGTCGTGGCCGAAAACCGGATCGCCGAGGCGCTGGTCGACTGGCCGCCGGTCGGTGAAACGTCCGGGGTCGAACTGGCCGGCGACCGCCCCTGGCGCTGGGTCCGCAAGGTCACCCGGACCAGCGACCCCGAGCTCGTGCGGATCGACGTCATGGTGGGACGTCCCGACAGCCTCCGGACGCTGGCCGAGTCGACCGCCTTCCGGGGGCGGCGATGAAAGGGTTCACCCTCGTCGAAATGCTGGCGGCGTTGTTCGTCTTTGGCCTCGTCGCCTCCGCGGGTGCGCTGGTCATGGGCTCGACGCTTGAGGGGCAGTCGGCCGTGCGGTCGCGCATGGACAGTCTCGGCGAGTTCCAGCGTGCGCGGGTTCTGCTCAAGACCGATCTCAGTCAGCTGTCGACCCGCCGCACCCGGGATGGCGCCGGCGCCGCGGCGACTGGAGCCTTTGTTGGACGGCAACCGGCGCGAGACGCGGCCTTCATGGCGCTGACCCGCCATGGCTGGGAAAATCCCGGCGCCGCGCAGCGACCGTCCCTGCAGCGCGTGGACTATCGTCTTGTCGAAGGCCGGCTGGAGCGAACGACGCGTGCGGCGCTTGACGGTGCGCCGGCCGGGACGCCGCAAGTCCTGCTGCGCGACGTCGACCAGGTCGAGGTCGCCTATCTCAACCGCGGCGCCTGGATGCCCGGCTGGACCGCGATCCCCGGAACCGAACTTCCGCAGGCCGTGCGCCTCAGGCTTCGGGTCAAGGGCCTGGGCCGGTTCGAGCAGATCTTCCTGACTCCGGGAAGTCTGCGATGAATCGCCCCGACGAACGGGGCGTGGCCCTGCTGACCGTGCTGTTGCTTGTGGCCGTGATGTCGGTGATCGCGATCGCCGTCCTCGACGATATCCGGTTCGGCGTCAGGCGTGCAGCCAACGTCGCGGGCGTCGGGCAGGCCCAGCTCTATGCTTTGGGCGTCGAGGAACTGGCGCGGGTGCGCGTGGGCCGCCTGTCCCGGCTCGACTCCGGGCGCACCACCCTGAAGGGCGACTGGAACGGCCGGGCGTTCAGCTTTCCGATCGAAAACGGCGTCCTGACCGGACGGATCACGGACGCCACGGGCTGCTTCAATCTCAACAGCGTTGTCGAAGCGCGCGGCGAAAGATTGATCCGCCGTGACCTCGGCGTCCGGCAGTTCGTGATCCTGATGGGCGCGCTGGGGATTCCGGCCGGGCGGGGCCAGACGCTGGCGGACAATCTCGCCGACTGGATCGACAGCGACGACATCAGCATGGGCGGGGCGGAGGATCAGGACTACGCCCGCGCCCGACCGGCCTACCGCACCGGCGGCGCATTGCTGGCCGAGGTCAGCGAGTTGCGCGCCGTGCGGGGCTTCACGCCGGAGGTCTACGACCGGCTGCGCCCCTACGTTTGCGCGCCGCCGACCGCGGATCTGTCGCCCGTCAACGTCAATACGTTGTCTCCGGATCGAGGCGCCCTGATCACGATGATCACGCTCGGTGCGATCGCGCCCGAAGCCGGCGCTCGCCTGCTGGCGGGGCGACCGACCGACGGCTGGGACAACTTGCAGAGTTTCTGGAACGAACCACTGCTGGTCGACCAGACGCCGGAGGATGCCGCGCGGGATCAGGTGGCCCTGCGCACCCGCTTCTTCGGCGTCGACGCCGAGGTCACCTTCGCCAACTCATCCGCCACCCTCAACGCCCTGCTCGAAGTTGACGCCTCCGGGGCCGTCAGGCTGGCGGCGCGACGCTGGACCCGCGACGAATGACCCCAAACCGCCTCATCCTTCTGTCGGCGCCCGATAGCCCCTGGCCCTGGCTGACCGTGACCGAAACGGGCGCGATCCTGCAGCGCGGCGTTCTTCCGCCCGATGCTGCTCCGCCCGAGACTCCGATGATTGACCGGGTGATCGTCCCCGGCGCTGATGTTGTCACCCGCTGGCTCGATCTGCCGGAGGGCAATGCACTCCAGACGCGGTCGGCCGCAGCCTTCCTGCTGGAAGACGACATCGCTGCGGAGCAGGAGGCGGTGCACGTCTCCGTCGGGACCCTCGATGAAAACGGACGGCGTCTCGCCACACTCGTGGGCCAGGCACGTATCCAGGGCTGGCTTGCCGAGGCACAGGCGCGGGGCGTGACGCCGGTCTCGATGACGCCGGACTACCTGATGCTGCGGCCAGGGCCGGACGGCGAGACGCTGGTGGCGGGCTTCGGCGGGTTGCTCGCGGTCCGGAGCGCGGAGCTGGCCTTTTCAGCCGAGCGGCCGCTCGCCGAGACGATTCTCGGCGACACGCCGAGACGGCTGCTCGCGTTCGAGGAACTGGAGCCGATGCTGGCGCGCTCGGCGCTCGAGCCGGAAGTCGACCTCCTCCAGGGCGCCTTCGAGCCCGGACGCTCGCCGCCGCAATGGCGCAATCCCCGGCGTATGGCGTTGCTTGCGTTGGCCCTGCTTGTGTCGCCGGTCCTGCTCGCCGGCGCCCGCATTGCGACGGACCTGATCACGACCCGCCACATGGAGGGACGCGCCGTGGCCTCGGCCCGGGTCGCCTGGCCTCGCGCGATCCCGGCCGACGCCGACATAAGGACCGTCCGCGCCCATCTCGCGGGGAAACAGACGGTCGACCGGTTCCCATCGCTCGCGGCGGCCTTCTTCACGGCAGTCGAACAGACGCCTGGCGCCCAGATCGACCGTCTTGCCTACGGTCAGGACGGTCTCAGCGTCGGCCTGTCCTATGGCAACTATTCGGACATGGACCAGCTCATCGCAGCAGGGCGACGCCAGGGCCTGCGTCTCGCCACCGAAAGCACCGTGACCGAGGGTGGGCGGATCACCAGCGACATCAGCGTCAGGAGGCAGCCGTGAACCGGTTCTCGTCCGTCCTCGAATTCTGGAATGCGCGAACCGCGCGCGAGCAGATCATGCTGCAGGGTCTGGCGCTCGTCCTCGGCGGCCTGCTCTTCTGGTACGGCGTGCTGACGCCCCTCAAGGCGGCGACAACCTGGACCGGCGAGCGCCGCCAGGTCGCCGCCGCCGAGCTGTCCATGATCGAGACGGCGGCGCGCGGTCGCGGCGGTCGCGGCGCGCCGGCGGCTCCGGCCGGGCTCGTCGGGGCGATTGATGTCAGCGCCGCTGCCGCAGGCATCGTCATCGAGCGTCGACGGCTGGAGGCTGACGGCCGGCTCACCGTCTGGGTCTCGGCCGTGGAGCCGCGTACCCTGATGCAATGGATCGGTGGGCTACAAGCGGCCCGGGACGTGACCGTTGTCGATATGACCGCCGCCAAGGCCGATAGCGGCACGCTCGAGGTCGAAGTCTCGTTCAAGGGCGGCGACCGATGACCCCGCGCGGACTATGGCTGATCTTTGCCTGCATCGGCCTTTTGGCCCTGCCGCTGACGATGCCGCTGGCGACAGGATTGCGGTGGGCCGGTCCGCGTGACCTGGCCGCGCGAACCGTGAGTGGCTCTCTCTGGGGCGGCCAACTGCAGGAGGCCCGTCTCGGCCGCATCCGGCTGGGTGACGTTACCCTTGGACTCGAGCCACTGCCCTTGCTGATCGGCCGCACCTGGGCGCGGATCGAGGCCGGCGGCGGCGACGCCCAGGCGAAGGGCAGGCTCAGGATCAGCCGCAACGCGCCGGGCGCGGAGGGGTTGTCGGCGACGGTTCCGCTGGCCGCCCTGGGATTATCCGGCGGGTGGGGCGGCGATGTCAGCCTGCGAGATTTCAGCGCGGATTTTCGAAAGGGAGCCTGCCGCGCGGCTTCCGGTCGGGTGACGGCGACCATCAACGGTCTTGGCGACGGACCGGTGTCCCTGACCGGGCGACCGGTCTGCCAGGGCCGATCCCTGGTCGCGGCCCTGTCGGGCGGCGCGAACGGCGCCACAGCCGGGCTGACGCTACGCCTTGAGGCAAATGGGCGCTATCAGATCGAGGCGGTCGTCCAGACCGCCGATCCTGCTCTCGGGGCCATTCTGGCCGCGGACGGGTTCACCACCGCGCCCGGCGGCTACCGGCGGACTGTTGAAGGGCGTTTGGGATGATGATGCGTTGCTTCGGACTTGTCGGCGGGCTGGCCCTCGCGCTGCTTCTGGCAGAGCCGGGGCGGGCCCTGGCCGAGGACGCCCCCGCCCCGACGGGCGTGCTTCCGCTGGAAGGTCTGCCGACCCAGACGCTCGCCAGCGGTCAGTGCGCCCTGTTCCTGTGGGCGCGGACCACGCCGCCGCGCCGCGTGCTCATGGCGCTTCAGGACCCGGCGATCGCCCGCATCCGGCTTGACGGCAAGAGCCTCGATCTTCCGCGCGTCGCGGCTGAGGGCGAGGCGCTCTATGGCCATTTTCCGGTCCAACGCTTCGAGGGAGATGGCGTGAGTGTCAGCGTCACGATCCAGATGGATGCCCGCAGCGGCCTGGTGGGCGGTGTGGTGGTGCCGGCCGGGTGGCTGGAGTACCGCGACCGCAAGGGCTGGGAAACCATCGTTCCGGTCGCCGGCATGGTCGGCTGCCAGCCGTGAGAAGGCTACCAGCCCGAGTGTCCCAGCGGGCCATATAGCCAGGTCAGCCAGGCGCCGATCGCCATATAGGTTCCGAACGGCAGGGCGGTGTCCGGGGCCGGCGGCCTGCGCATCAGGATGCGGGCCAGAACCCAGCTGAGACCAGCGACCGAAGCCCAGACCAGAATGCTCGGCAGCCCGGCCCACCCGACCCAGGCCCCGAGCGCCGCGAGCAGTCGCGCATCCCCGCCGCCGAGGCCGTCCCGACCACGCAGGCGCTTGTACGCCGCGGCCAGACCGGCCAGCGCAAGGAAGCCGATGGCTGCGCCCATGACATGATCGATAAACCGGCCGGGCCCAAAGACAAGGCTGACCGCCAGGCCGGCGGCGCCCAGCGGCAGCGTCAGGATGTTGGGCAGCCAGAAGTGCTCCGCATCAATGACTGCGATCAGCAGAAGCGCCACGCCGAACGCAGCGCCCGCCCAGGCCAGAGGCCCGTCCAGCTGCAGGCCCGACCATATACCCAGGACCAGCCCGGCCAGGGCCATGCCCCCGACGCGGACCGGACTGATGCGGCGCGGCGCGATGTCCTTGGGCGTGAAGACGCGCGTGGACAGGATGGCAGCGATGACTCCGAGCCCCAGGCCCACGGATGGCGCGATCAGGTCCATGAGCATCTGCGACCGGGCTCTCGTTTATGCCGGCTTCAATGCCCCATCTGGTCCGGAACACAAGACCCGCGCTGGCAGCTTGCCTAGTCAGCGCGCGCCTTCAGTCCGATCCGGCTCCTGACGGAATCGACCAGCGTCGCCCGCTTGCCGAAGGCGAAGCGATTGACGCCGAGCGCAAAGGCGATGCAGGCGCCCAGCGTGACCACCATCAGATGTATGTAGTGGGTCGGGGTCCAGACGAAGGTGAAGCCCGCGTAGAGCAGCGTGCCGAACACCACAGCCCCCATGACGGCGCGCGCGTCCACATTGCGGAACATCAGGCCGACGATGAAGGCCGACAGGATCGGCATCGACAGCAGGCCGTTGAGCTGTTGCACCAGGTTTATGATCGACGCCGCGCCCATGTAGAGCGGTACGAGCAGAACCGAGAGCACCATGAAGGCGACGGAGATGATGGTGTTCAGCCGGCCGACGTCCGGCTTTTCGGCGATGAACTTCTCATGCAGGTCGCAGACATACAGCGTCACCGAGGAGTTCAGCACCGAGGTGTAACTGGTCAGGACCGCCGCAGCCATGAAGGCGGCGAATGCGCCCGACAGCCAGCCTGGCATCACCATCGCGACGATCCGCCCATAGGTCGCGTCACCGGCGTCGCCGAACAGCTTGTAGGCCGCCACGCCAGGCACAACCACGATCGCCGGCACGATCAGCAGTCGGATGACCGCTGCAGCGAGGACACCCTTCTGGCCCTCCTTCAGCGTCGGTGCGGCCATCGCCCGCTGGGTGATGGTCTGGTTGGTGCTCCAGTAGAACATCTGGATGAAGATCATCCCGGTCAGCAGGGTCTGCCAGGGGATCGGGGAGTCTTCGTCGCCGATCATGCTGAGGCGGTCGGCGGGGATGCCGCTGAAGTCGAAGTCGATCGCCGCCATCGCCAGAACCATGACCAGCAGGGCCATGCCGAGCACGCCGATCCCGGAAATGGTGTCATAGACGGCGACAGCGCGCAGTCCTCCGCCGATCGCGTACGCGCCGCCGAGGATCGCCATCGCCGCGGCGATGACGATCAACGGGATCTCGACCCCGAACATCGTCTTGAGGAACAGCGAGCCGGTGTAGAGCATGATCGGCAGATAGATGAACACGTTGCCCAGCAGGAACAGCACCGACACCACGGCCCGCAGGTGCTTCGAGCCGTATTTGCGCTCCAGCAGCTCCGTCGTCGTGGTGCAGTTGTTGCGATAGTAGATCGGCAGGAAGACCCAGCAGAGCATCAGCAGGCCGACGATCGCCGACAGCTCCCACCAGGCCAGCAGGAGCATCTGGTTTCCGTTCATCCCCACCAGCTGATCGGTGGAAAGATTGGTCAGGGTGATCGAGCCGGCGATGAACGGCCAGGTCAGGTTCCCGCCGGCCAGAAAGTACTCGCGGTTGGAATCGCTGGACCGCCCGCCCATGCGCATCACCTGCCAACCGGTCAGGATCGCCATGAGCGCGGTCAGGCCGCCGAAGACGGCCCATTGAATCAGATCGTTCTGCACGGCTTCCCCCCGGAGCCCGCGGAGTCGCGGGATCGGAAGTTCGCCGTATCGAGCAGGCCGCCGTCAACCCGGAGACTTTGTTCCAGTGACCCCGGCGATGACGATGCGGACCCGACGGGGGCAGGATGCCGCTCGCCCCTCCAGGCGCCGGGAAGACGTTGTTGGTGCGGACGAAGCAGGAAACAACTCGACGACTTCGGGTTCCTTGGGCAACTTTGCCGTGAACAGCGGTGCGAGGGCTTGCGCGCGCCGAACCGTTTGTCAGCGCTACGTTGTGCTGGTCGACGCCCGGTCGTCGTCGACCGTCACTGATCGTTCGGAGAATGCGATGCCCTACGCACACCGCCCCGACATCTTCGATGCAGACACTCACATGATGGAGACGCCGGATTGGGTCGCGCGTTTCGCGGATCCCGACATACGCCCCCGACTGGCCCCCTTTCTGGACGGGCGAGAAGATGGGCTGAAAACAGTCACGGACGCCCTGGACGGGTTCGAACGTCGGCGAACCGACGCCGCCGTCCGAGCTGAAGCCGAAGCGCAGTTCATGACCATGCGTCACAAGGGCTGGAATGGACTTGGCGCCTTCGATGCCGACGAACGGCGGCGCGCCAACGACCTGTTGGGCTTCCAGGGCAGCCTTGTGTTTCCGACAAGCGCCTTCAACCAGGTGGTCGCTGCCAATGAGCAAGAGGTCCTGCTGGGCGGTGCGCGTGCGCTGAATCGCGGAATGTCGACCTTTTGTGCCGGCGATCCCCGCAACATCGGAACCGCATACATTCCGCTTGGCGCCGGCCCCGACGCAGCGCTGCAACTGATCCGGGAATCCATCGGCAGCGGCCTCAGGGTCATGCTGATCGATACAATCGCCCCCGACGGGGCACGGTCATTCACCCATCCCGACTATGACAGGGTATGGGCCATGATCGAGGGCGAGGGCCTTGGGGTCGCCCTGCATGTCGGCGCCAACGGCGGCAGCTACAATCCGGTGCCCGCGTCCTTCTACAGCAATGGCCAGGCCTTGCCGTCCCACGCCGACGGGGACGCCCCGAGAGACGCGCTCAGCTACATGAGCATTCAGTACAATGCTGAACTCTTCCTGGCCGCGATGATCTTTGATGGTGTCCTCGAACGATTTCCCGGCCTGAGGATTGCGGTCGTCGAATTGGGGGCGTCCTGGATCATCTCCTGGATGAAGCAGCTCGACCAGGCTTTCCGGGCCTTCCGCCGCTTGCAGGATCTGTCACAGGTCAGGCTGCAACCGTCAGACTACGTTCGTCGTCAGATAAAGGTCACACCGTTTGCCGGAGAAGACATTGGGTGGCTGATTGCATCAGGCGCTGAAGATATCCTGATGTTCGCGTCCGACTATCCTCATCACGAAGGCACCGATGACCCCATTGGTCGTTTCGAGCGCACAATGGAAGGCGTCGGCGAGGTCGCGAGGGCGAAGTTCTACAACGGGAACTTCAGAGTGTTCATGGGCCGCTACCTCGTGTGCGCAGGCTGACGGCAGCGCCTCAGGCAACATGTCGGGCCGAACCGGGCGCGCAACGTCGCGTTCGAACGACACCAGAGGCGGTCTCGCCGATCAACCGGAACGACCTGCTCGCCAAAGGCTTTGCGCATGCTAGCTTTGCGCCAGCAGTAGACGTGCGGTCCGGTAAAGACCGCCCCTCAAGGGAGGATGCATGAAGGGTCCCGCCATTTTTCTCGCGCAGTTCGCGGGCGACCAGCCCCCGTTCAACAGCCTGGAGGCCATAGCCCGCTGGGCCGGCGACCTCGGCTACAAGGGCGTGCAGATCCCGACCTGGGACCGGCGGCTGTTCGACCTGAAACTGGCGGCGGAAAGCGACGCTTACTGCGACGAGGTGAAGGGCGTTCTGGCGGCCGCAGGGCTTGAGGTGTCGGAACTCTCGACCCACACCCAGGGCCAGATGGTCGCCGTGCACCCGGCCTATGACGAGATGTTCGACAGCTCGGCCCCGGCGCGCGTGCGCGGCAATCCGAAGGCCCGCCAGGAATGGGCCGTGGAGCAGGTCCTGCTGGGCGCCAGGGCCTCGCGGCGGATGGGCCTGGACGCGCATGTGACCTTCTCGGGATCTCTGGCCTGGCCCTATCTCTATCCCTATCCGCAACGGCCGGCCGGGCTGATCGAGGAGGCCTTCGACGAGCTGGCCCGCCGCTGGCGGCCGATCCTCGACGCCTTCGAGGATGTCGGCGTCGACCTCTGCTACGAGATCCACCCGAGCGAAGACCTGTTCGACGGCACGACCGTGGAGATGTTCTGGGACCGCGTGGATCACCATCCCCGCGCCTGCCTGCTCTACGATCCCAGCCACTTTCTGCTGCAGCAGCTCGATTACCTCGAGTACATCGACCTCTACCACGAGCGGATCCGGATGTTTCACGTCAAGGACGCCGAGTTCCGGCCGACCGGGCGGCAGGGGGTCTACAGCGGCTACGCGCCGTGGAAGGAACGGGCGGGGCGGTTCCGGTCGCTCGGCGATGGCCAGATCGACTTCAAGGCCATTTTCTCCAAGTTCGCGCAGTACGGCTACAAGGGTTGGGCGGTGCTGGAATGGGAGTGCGCGCTGAAGGACCCGGTCCAGGGAGCCCGCGAAGGCGCGACCTTTATCCGCGACCACATCATCCAGGTAACCGGCAAGAGCTTCGACGACTTCCTGGCCACCGACGTCGACGCGGCGGCCAATCGGCGACTGCTCGGCCTCGACCGCTGATGCGCCTGTCACTGGGCATGATCGGGGGCGGCGAGGGCGCCTTCATCGGCGGCGTTCACCGCATGGCCGCGCGGCTGGACGACCGGTGGACCCTGGTCGCCGGGGCCTTCAGCAGCGACGCCGGACGGTCGCGGGCGTTCGGGCAGGCGCTCGGCCTCGGAGAAGACCGCTGCTACGGCGACTGGCGGGCAATGGCCGAGGCGGAAGCTGCACGACCTGACCGGGTCGACGCGGTGGCCATCGTCACGCCCAATCACCTGCACCACGGCCCGGCGAAGGCGTTCCTCGAGGCCGGCATCGCCGTGATCTGCGACAAGCCTTTGACGACCGGTCTGGCCGATGCGCTGGACCTGGCCGCCACCGTGGCCAGAACGGGCGCGCCATTTGTGCTGACCCACAACTACAGCGGCTACGCGATGGTCCGGCAGATGCGGGCGATGGTGGCGGCTGGCACGCTCGGGTCGATCCGCGTGGTCCAGGCCGAATACGCCCAGGACTGGCTGGCCACCGCGCTGCCCGGCAACAAGCAGGCCGACTGGCGGGGTGATCCGACGCAGGCCGGACCCGGTGGCGCGCTGGGCGACATCGCCACTCATGCCTATCACCTTGCGACCTATGTCCTGGGGTCGGCGGCCGATCAGGTCAGCGCCGAGACGTCGTGCTTCGTCGAAGGGCGGCTGCTCGATGACGATGTGCAGCTTCGCCTGCGCTGGGCCGGCGGCGCGCGTGGGCAGCTGTGGGCCAGCCAGGTGGCGGTCGGGGCTGCCAACGGCCTGCGGCTTCGGGTCTACGGCGAAACCGGCGGCCTGGAATGGTCGCAGGAGGACCCGGATATCCTCCGCTACACGCAGCTCGGCGAGCCGCCCCGGGCCCTGCGGCGCGGCGGGCCTGGCCTGGCTGCCGCAGCCAACGCTGCGACACGCATTCCGGCCGGTCATCCCGAGGGCTATCTCGAAGGCTTCGCGCAGATCTACGCCGATGCGGCGGATCTGATTGCCGCGCACAAGGCGGGACGGCCGGCGCCCGCCACCGACCTGCCCGGCATTGCCGCCGGCGTCGAGGGCGTCCAGTTCATCGAGGCGGCTGTGCGGAGCGCTGCGGCGGACGGCCGCTGGACGGCTCTGGGAGAGGGCGCGTGATGCGGCAGAGTTTCGCCTGGTGGTCGTTCACGGCTGGTCGAGAGGTGGATCCGCAAGCCCTGCTGCGCGAGGCGGCAGCGGCCGGCGCCCAGGGTGTGGAGATGCTTCCCGAGCCGCTCTGGCCCGTCGCGAAGGACGCGGGCCTGTCCATCGTCACCCTGACCGGCCACACCCTGGAGCAGGGGTTCAACGACGCCAGCCTGCACACGGCGCTGGCAGACGAGGTCCGCCGCAACATCGATACGGCAGCGGCCGGCGGCTGCGAGGCGGTGATCGTCTTCTCGGGAAACCGAATTGGCGAGGGCGCCGACGCCCCTGCGATCGCGGCCTGCATCGAGGGGCTGGCACCCGTCGTGGCGCACGCCGAGGCGGCCGGGGTGCGGCTCCTGATGGAACTGCTCAACAGCAAGGTCGATCATCCGGGCCACCAGTGCGACCGGACGGCCTTCGGCGCGGCCGTCGTCCGCGGCGTCGGTTCGCCCGCCTTGCGGCTGCTCTACGACGGCTACCACATGCAGCTGATGGAAGGCGATCTGATGCGAACCATCAGGGCCAACATCGACCTGATCGGCCATGTCCACACCGCCGGCGCGCCCGGCCGGCGCGACCTCGACGACCGTCAGGAAATCAACTGGCCGGCCATCGCCGGGCTGCTGCGGCATCTGGGCTACAAGCACTGGGTTGGCCACGAGTTCGTGCCGCGCGATGAACCCGTCCCGGCGTTACGGGCGGCGATTTCACAGTTCGAGTTGAAGGGAGCGGCGTGATGTTCGACGCCATCGTCGTCGGGTCCGGCATCAGCGGCGGCTGGGCGGCCAAGGAGCTCTGCGAGCGCGGCCTGAAGGTGCTGATGCTTGAGCGGGGTCCCGAAGTCACCAACGGACCTGACCAGAGTCACGATCTGGCGCTCAAGCTCCGTCGGCGGGACGACCAGATCCCCGAGGCCGAGCGGAACCTCCACTATCCCTATCACGTCGGGGTCACCTACGCCCTGTTCAACTCCAACAAGGCCCTCTGGGCCAGCGACCACGACCATCCCTACGAGACTGTTCCCGGCAAGCCCTATCGCTGGATCCGCGGCTATCAGCTCGGCGGGCGTTCGCTGACCTGGGGGCGGCAGTCCTACCGCTGGGCGCCGCAGGATTTCCTGTCCAACCTTAAGGACGGCCACGGCGTCGACTGGCCGATCCGCTATGAGGACCTGGAGCCCTGGTACGACCACGTCGAGGCGTTTGCCGGGATCAGCGGTGATTACGACGGCCTCGAACAGCTGCCCGACGGCGACTTCCTGCCGGCCTTTCCGTTCAATGACGTCGAGCTGGCGGCCAAGGCGAGGATCGAGGCGGACTATCCCACCCGCCGGATGATCATGGGCCGGACGGCCAACCTCAGTCGCGTCGCCAAGGCCCAGATGGATGTGGGCCGCAAGCGTTGCGAACAGCATGTGAAATGCCACCACGGCTGCCCGTACGGAGCCTACTTCTCGAGCCAGGCAGCAACCCTGCCGGCGGCTCTGAAGACCGGGAATCTCACGGTCCTGACCGACCGGGTCGTCGAGAGCGTCATCCACGACCCGGCGACCGGCCGCGTGACGGGCGTGCGGACGATCAACCGGCTGGACAAGACGGGCGAGATCTTCGAGGCGCGGATCGTCTTCCTCAACGCCTCGGCGATCAACACCGCAGCCCTGCTGCTGAACTCGAAGTCCGAGGCGTTTCCGCGTGGCCTGGCCAACGGCAGCGACCAGGTCGGCCGCAACCTGATGGACCATGTCAGCACGAAGCCTATCGTCGGCAGCATCCCCGGCTTCGGTGACGTGCCGTTCCAGAATGACCGGCCGACGGGCATCTACATCCCCCGCTACGCCAACGTCACGGAGTCCGACAAGCCGTACGTGCGCGGCTTCGGGATGCAGGGCGGCGCGGTCCGCTCCCGCAATGTCGAAGGCGCCGTCCAGGGCGTGGGGACGGGTGACGAGGATGTCGGCCACCGGGGCTGGCGGTTCTCGCTGCTGCCGTTCGGCGAGGTGCTGCCCGACCCCGAGAACCGGGTCACCCTGTCAGCCACGCGCCGCGACAACTGGGGCGTTCCGGTGCCGGTCATAGGCGCGACGCACGGGCCGAACGAGTACGCCATGATGCGGGCGGCGGCGCGGGATGCGGCGGAAATGCTGGCGGCCGCCGGCTGCACGGACATCACCGACTGGGAAGCGGCCAGCGCGGAGCTGACGCCGCCGGGCGACCGCATCCATGAGATGGGCACGGCGCGCATGGGCCGCGATCCGGCCACCTCGGTCTTCAACGGCTGGGGCCAGGCGCACGAAGCGTCCAACCTGTTCTGCTCCGACGGGGCGGTTATGGCCTCGAGCGCCTCGATGAACCCGTCCCTGACCTATATGGCCCTGACCGCGCGGGCTGCGCACCACGCGGCGGATCTTCTGCAACAGGGAGGCCTGTGAGCCCCATGCGACCCATCGGCCTTCAGCTCTACACCCTGCGCAAGCCCTTCGCGGCCGACCCTCTGGCCACACTCGGGCGCATCCGTGAGACCGGCTATGACGCGGTGGAGTTCGCCGCGCCGCTCGGGTCGGATTTCGTGGGTTTCGCGGCGCACATGAAAGATATCGGACTTGATTGCCCCTCGGCCCACGTCGGTCTGGCCGACATGGCGGAGCGTCCCGACGAGGTGCTGGCGATGGCCCGAACCCTGGGCTGCCGGTACCTCGTGATGCCCTATGTGATGCCAGACCAGCGTGACTGGGGCGCGGTCATTTCGACCCTGGGCGCCTTCGCCGCCCGTGCGCGGGATGAAGGGCTGCGGGTCGCCTATCATCACCACGACTTCGAATTCGAGGCGACTGAAGGCGTGCGACCCTTCGACCGGCTGGTGAGCGAGACCGACCCGCAACTCGTCGACTTCGAACTGGACGTTTACTGGCTCGGCAAGGGCGGCGAAGACCCCAGGGCGTTTATCGAAAAGATGGCGGGGCGGGTGAAGCTCATCCACCTGAAGGACATGGCCCGCGATGGCGGGATGGCCGACGTCGGCGCCGGGACCTATGATTTCGCAGCCCTGATCCAGGCGGCGGATGCCGCCGGCGCCGAACACTATTTCGTCGAGCATGACTTCCCGCCGTCCCCCGGGTGGCCGAGCGTGGAGGCGAGTCTGGCGCATCTTCGGGCCCTGGGCTGACGTTCGCGAACGTCAGGCCGTCCGGGCCGGAGCAACGGTCCACCAGACCCCATACCCCACGATCATGGGGTGGCGGCCCGGAGCGGCATGACCTGAACCGGCGGCGGCGGCCAGATCGCCAAGAGCGGCGGCAAGCGGTTCTGTCTCCCGAAGGGCGCCGGCGGATCGCGATGACGCGCGGAGACGCAGCCGGGCCAAAGGGCCAATTCGCCGCGGAAAGATGACGGCAAACGGCCGCCAACGGCGGTTGGGCCGGGAATAGCTGCGACTTTAGCGGGGCTTGTGGGCGCCAGCGCAGGGTGGAGCCAAGTGCGCGGGGTTAGTGGCGGAGAGGGTG
>CAIOHT010000009.1 GCA_903858185.1 uncultured Caulobacterales bacterium | reverse complement strand
GCGCTTGAGGCCTTCCTCGCCGAGGGTCTCCTCGATGAACTCGCGCACCTCGCGGCCCCGCTCGCCGATCAGCCCGACCACGACCGCGTCGCAGTCGGCCTGGCGCGCCAGCATCGACAGCAGCACCGACTTGCCGACGCCGGAGCCGGCGAAGATGCCGAGGCGCTGGCCGCGACAGGTGGTGGTGAAGACGTTCATCGACCGCACGCCGAGGTCCAGTCGCTCACCGACCCGGCCACGGGCGTGAGCCGGCGGCGGCGGCGCGCGCAGGCTGTAAGGCGAGGCGCCCTGGGGCAGGGGACCCTTGCCGTCGATGGGATTGCCGAACGCGTCGATGATCCGGCCGAGCCAGGCCTTGTGCGGCCTCACCATGCCGCCATCCGGCTGGATGCGGATCTCGGCGCCCGGCGCGATGCCCTCGACCGGGCCGAACGGCATCAGCAGGGCGCGGGTCTCCCGGAAGCCGACCACCTCGGCGGCCAGCGAGGGCGCATTGCGGCGCTCGATCTCGGCGCGGGCCCCGACGGCAAGATGGGTCAGCCCGCCACGGGCCTCGATCAGCAGCCCGTTCACCGCCGCCACGCGACAGGAGATGGACAGCGGTTCGATACGCTCGACGGCGGCGATCAGACTGCGCAACGCGATGGCCCCGGATTACCCAGCGACCATCATGGCAAGGTTGCTTTAACCATAAATGAAAGGGGCGGCGGGGACATGGACCGCAGGTACGTGTCCCCTAAACCCGTAGCCGCTCGATTGGGGGACACCTACCCAAGGGGGTACATGTCCCCGCACTACTGCGCGTTCTGCGGCAGGCCGTCGGCGATGGCGTAGTAGTCGCCCTTGTCGGCGGTGAAGATGTGCTTGCCCAGCCGCGTTCCCGTCGGCGCGTCAAAGGCGCCCATGGCGATGGCGATCTTGTCGTGGTGGACCGGGTCCCAGAACAGCTGCGAGCCGCAGGTCCCGCAGAACCCGCGCCTCACCTTCTCCGACGACTGGAACCAGCGAACCTGCTCTTCGCCGTGGATCGTCACCGCGGACTTCGCCACGTCCGTCGAGGCCCAGAAATGCCCCGACGCCTTGCGGCACTGGCTGCAGTGGCAGGCGTCGGGTGTCGGCAGGTCGCCCTGGACCTCGAAACGCACCGCGCCGCAGAGGCAGGCCCCCTTGTGCATCAGCACTGTGTCAGGCTGAGAACGTTGCCGTCCGGGTCGTTGAACCAGGCGACCCTGGCCTTGCCGTCCGGCGAGGTCCAGATGCCGAGCGCGTCCTGGCCGTAGCCCTCGTAGATCGTCATGGTCACGCCCTTGGCGACCAGGTCGCGGATCGCGGCGGCGATGTCGGGCACCTCCCAGCCGAGCACCGGGTGCGGCGGCGCCTGATAGCCCTCGATCTGCGTGATCCGCAGGATCGTGCCGTTCATGTCCAGGACGGTAGCAAAGCCGTCGTCGCCGGTCAGCGGCAGGCCGAGCACGCTGGTGTACCAGGCCTTCGAGGCCTCCCGGTCGCGCGTCAGCACAAACGTGACGACCCTGGCTGAAGCGAGACCGTTCATCGCGACATTCTCCCCGATTGCGGGGGCGATGCTAACGCGAGAGCCGCTGGACGTGAAGGCTGACAGAACGGCGGTCGGGCTATCCCGGCCATGCGAGGTGGCGGGTGTCAGGGCCCCGATTGCCCGCGGCGGCGCAATCGGGGCTTGCACACTGTTCGCAGACGCTGAGCGTCTGGCCGAGTGGCGCGCCGCGGGAGAAGCCGGGCAGCGCCCGGAACTGGTCGCAGCGCCACTCCTCGTGCACCGGCCGCTCGCCGTCCCAGACGCTGACCATCGACGAACTGGAATGGGCGCCCAGAAGCAGGCGCGACTGCGCGACAGCGTCCCGGTCGCTGGCAAACGGGCGGGCCTCGAAAGACGCCGAGCTGCCATCCGGCTGGCAGAGAAAGAAGGTGAACATCTGCATCGAGAGGCGCCTGATCAGACCAGGCGGGGGCTTTGGGCCCTCTGTCGCTGACGCCCGGGGGAAAGCCACCAGTCAGCGATAACGTGGATATGCGCCCGCTGTGCGCCAGACGCGACCTTATTCGTATGGGCTCAACCCTTGTCGGACAGCGCCAGGGCCTCGCCGACGGTCACCGCGTCCTCGTTGATCTGCACATGGCGGAGGTCGCCCGGGATCAGGCCTTCGCCGCAGTGTTCGCAGACCAGCCTGGGCGTGAACGCGTGGCCGCAATGGTCGTGGACGAATGTCACCGGGGCCTTGTCGCCGTAGACCTGTTGATTGCCCCAGTCGGCCATGGTCAGCAGAACCGGCCGCAGCGCCTGACCCTTGGCGGTGAGGAGGTACTCCTGGCGGGGTGGGCGCTCGGAGTAACGGCGGGGCTCCAGCACCCCGTGCGCTACCAGGCTTTTCAGCCGGGCGGCCAGCACGTTGCGCGCCACGCCCAGCCGCTCCTGCCACTGCTCGAAACGGCGCACGCCCCGGAACGAGTCGCGCAGGATCAGCAGTGTCCAGGGATCGCCGACGACCTCAAGGGTCGCGGCGATGCCGCAGGTCTGCTGCGAATAGTCGGCAGTTCGGCCCATGGCAAAAGAGTGCGGCTTCCCCGGGGGGAAAGCAAGACCGTTGTTTTAGCGAACGAACCAGTGCGGCGGGTTCCATCGTTGCGATCGGTTCGCCGACCGGCGGACGGCAGAGGGCTTGACGACTGGAACGTTTGTTTCAAACGTATGTTTGAAACAAGGACGCCGCCATGACGCCACCCGATGGTTTCGAGCTTCTCACCCGCCCCAGCCCGCTGATCGACCCCTGGAGACCGCTGTACGTCCGCAACGAGCCGGACCGGGTAGCCCTGGGGATTCTCGTTCGCGAGCCGCATACCAATTCAAGAGGCACGGTGCATGGCGGTCTGTTCGCGGCCCTCGCCGATCAGGGCATGGGCATGACCTGCGTCCATCGCCTGCGCACCGACGGCGTGCCGGTCGCCAACATCTGGACCAGTTCGATGACGGTCGACTATCTCGGCGTGGCCAAACCTGGCCAGTGGCTGGCGTTCGACACCGTCTTCTGCCGGCCGGGCAGGACTCTCTGTCACGCGGAGATGGACATCACCGCCGACGGCGAAACGGTCGCCCGCGCCCGGGCCACCTTCCGGGTAACCCTGGAGCGGGCCGCCACGGCCTGATCGATGCGCTCCTGTGCCGCTCGCCACGTCCCACTTGCAGGCGCGGACGGGAACGCTCAAATCAGCGCCGACTGAGCAGGAGCCTGATCCATGTCCGCCGATCCCGTCGTCATCGTCTCGTTCGCCCGAACCCCGATGGGCGGCTTCCAGGGCGCGCTCAGTGGCGTGAAGGCCACCGAACTGGGCGCCACCGCGGTCCGGGCGGCCGTCGAGCGGGCGGGCGTTGACCCGGCGAAGATCGAACAGATCATCATGGGCTGCGTCCTGCCCGCCGGCCTCGGCCAGGCACCGGCGCGCCAGGCGGGGCTGGGTGCGGGCCTCTCGCTCGGCGTCGAGGCGACCACCGTCAACAAGATGTGCGGCAGCGGGATGCAGGCCGCGATCATGGCGCATGACGCTCTTGCCGCCGGCAGCGTCGACCTCATCGTGGCTGGCGGCATGGAGAGCATGACCGGCGCGCCCTACCTGATGACCAAGCATCGCGGCGGCGCTCGCATCGGCCACGATACGATCAGCGACAGCATGTATCTCGACGGCCTCGAGGACGCCTACGAGCCGGGCCGCCTGATGGGCTCGTTCGCCGAGGACAGCGCCCGCACCTACCAGTTCACCCGCGAGGATCAGGACGCCTACGCCATCGAGAGCCTCAGCCGCGCCAGGGCCGCGACCGAGTCGGGCGCCTTCGCCGCCGAAATCACACCGGTCACGGTGAAGACCCGCAAGGGCGAGGAAATCGTCAACCAGGATGAGCAGCCGATGAAGGCTGATCCCACGAAGATCCCCGGCCTCAAGCCGGCCTTCGCGAAGGACGGCACCATCACGGCCGCCAACGCCTCCTCGATCAGCGATGGCGCCGCAGCCCTGGTGATGACGCGCGAGAGCGTGGCCAGGGCCATGGGCCTGCCCATCGTAGCCCGGGTTGTCGCTCACGCCGCCCACGCTCATGAGCCGGGCCTCTTCACCACCGCGCCGGTCCCGGCGATGCAGAAGGCCCTCAGGAAGGCCGGCTGGAGCGCGGACGACGTCGATCTGTGGGAGGTGAACGAAGCCTTCGCCGTGGTCGCCATGATCGCCATGCGTGAGCTGGGCATCGACCGCGCGAAGCTGAACGTCAACGGCGGCGCGACGGCGCTGGGTCATCCGATCGGCGCGTCAGGCGCGCGCATTCTGACGACCCTGCTGTCCGCGCTTCAGGCGCGCGGCGGCAAGCGCGGTATGGCCAGCCTGTGCATCGGCGGCGGTGAGGCGACCGCCATGGCGGTCGAACTGGTCTGACCTAGCCGGCCGGCCGCCCGTCAGGGATGGGCACGGTCTGCCCGTTCATGCTGACGCGCTTGTCGCCGGGCTTCATGTTGTTGGGGCAGGCGCCGGCGTAGCGGGCGTTGATCACCTGCCTGGCCGTTATGGTCTGCCCGTTTTCGGAGCCGCTGACGTCGGCCTCCATGCGATAGGCCTTGTCGAAGTCGCCCGTCACCATGCCCTTGCTGGTGTAGTGACGGCCCTCACTCTTGCAGTCGATCTCGAACGCCATGCCGCCCGGGATCTGCTTCCAGTCACTCTTGGTGCAGTTCCGGCGGTCGAGGCTCTGGCCGAGAAACGCGCCTTCGGCCTGGACGGCTTCGTCCAGGCAGGATTCGACGCGCATCGGCATACCCTCGGGGACGATCTCCCAGAGCCCGGCCTTGAGGTGGGGCGCCGCATCGATTCCCGGCGGAACCGGAGCCCTGTCGGCCTTGCCGACGTCGGCGGTTTCAGCGGCCTTCTGGCAGGCGGAGAGGGCGAGGGCGGCGAAGCAGGCGCCGACGATGAGACGCATCGGAATACTCCCGGGACATGACATCACCACGATATCCGGGATCACAACGTCGCGCGAGGCGCTATGATCCGGATCATGAGTGAGATCACAGACAATGCCGCCGCGGGCCGGTTCGAACTGATCGAACAGGACCAGGTCGCCTATGCCGACTACAGGCTGTCGGATGCCCGGATGATCATCGACTACGTCTTCTCGCCGCCGGAACTGCGTGGTTCCGGCGCGGCTGGCCGTCTGATGCAGGGCGTGGTGGATGTGGCGCGCGCGCGAAACCTGAAGATCACCCCCCTTTGCGGGTATGCCGCAGCCTGGCTGAAAAGGCATCCTGACGCGTCCGATCTGGTAGCCTGACGGCATTTGCCGTCATAAGCTGCCCTTGAGGGAGTTTGTTCGGGGGGCTGATGTGAAGCTCGGGTCGATCTTGGTTGCCGGCGTTCTGGCGCTGGGCCTCGCTTTCGCGGGACCGGCGAATGCACAGACCTATCTGGCGGACTGGGGCGTGGCCGACATGCGCGCGGCGCTGACGGCGGTCAACGCCACGGTCACCGGCGACGGCGCCCTGTCCGATGGCAGCCCCTACGTCTCCGCCAGGTCGCCGGGCGGCCTCAAGTTCACCGTCAGCGGGCGGGTCTGCGAAGGCCCGGCCGGCGCCAAACGCTGCAAGGGCGCCTTGCTGGAGACACGGTTCACGCTGGATTCCGACGCCCAGGTCGAGACCCGGCTGAAGCAGTTCGACTTCGCCGCGGTGTCAATCACCAACGGCGGCGACGGGGACCTGCTGGTTTCACGCTACCTGATCTTCGACCACGGACTTCATCGCGAAAACCTCCAGATCAACATCAGCGTCTTCACCGGAGTCGCCGAGGACATCTGGGGCCAACTCTAGTGAACAGGAACAGTAGAATGCTCAAATCCCTCGCCACCGTCGGCGCCCTGACGCTCGCTCTCGCCATCCCCACCGGTGCCTCCGCCCAGAGCGGCTTGCTGTCCGACTGGGGTCTGTCGGACATGAAGACGGCCCTGACGGCGGCCGGCGCGACCATCACCAAGGAAGGCGTCCTGGACGGCGGCGCGCCCTACGTCGGCGCCAGCTCGGCCAACGGCATGAAGTTCGTGATCTACGGCACGGTCTGCACGGGCACGCCCGCGCGCTGCAAGGGCGCCAACATGTCGGCCAGCTTCACGCTCGACTCCGATGCCGACGTGGATGCCCGCGAGAAGAAGATCGACCGTTCGGCGGTCGGCGTCCGGAACGCCGGCGACAACTCGCTCGAGGTGTCGCGCTACATGATCTTCGACGGCGGCATCTCCCGCGCCAACCTCGCGACCAACATCGAGGTGTTCATCGAAGTGTCCGAAGACATCTGGAACGGCGGCGGCGAATAGACCGCTCGACCCATCCGACGATGATCAGGCCGCGGGGGCGACTCCGCGGCCTTTTCATTGCTACGCTCGCGCCAACACCGAAACGGAGAGGCGAGCGATGACGTCCAGCGGTTCCAACAGCATCGACCGCGACCTGCGCGCCCGCGCCGAGGCGGTGATTCCGGGCGGCATGTACGGCCACCAGTCGGTGGGTCTGCTGCCAGACGACTACCCGCAATTCTTTCGCAGTGGCGACGGCGCCCACATCACCGACGCCGATGGCAAACGCTATCTCGACCTGATGTGCGCCTACGGCCCCAACCTGTTCGGCTACGCCAATCCGCAGGTCGACGCGGCCTATGTGCGTCAGCTGGGGCAGGGCGACGCCCTGACCGGCCCGACCGGCCTGATGGTCGAACTGGCCGAGGCCTTCGTAGACCTCGTGACCCACGCCGACTGGGCGATGTTCTGCAAGAACGGTACGGACGCCACGACCATGGCGATGATGACCGCCCGCCAGCACACCGGCCGCAAGACCCTGGTGCTGGCCCGCGGCGCCTATCACGGGGCCGCGCCCTGGTGCACGCCACGGCCCGCCGGCACGACGGCCGAGGACAAGGCCAACCAGATCTTCTGCAACTACAACGACATCGCCAGCCTGGAAGCGGCGGTGGCGAAGGCCGGCGGTGATCTGGCGGCCATTTTCGCCGCGCCGTTCCGCCATGACGCCTTCATCGACCAGGCCGCGCCCGATCCCGCCTACGCCCGCCGGGCGCGAGAGCTGGCCGACCAGCATGGCGCCTTGCTGATCGTCGATGACGTGCGCGCCGGCCTGCGCCTGACCCGCGACTGCAGCTGGTCGCTGATCGGCGTCCAGCCGGACTTGTCGACCTGGGGCAAGTGCATCGCCAACGGCCATCCGATCTCGGCGCTGCTCGGCAATGACAAGGCGCGCAAGGCGGCGGCCTCGATCTATGTCACCGGCTCCTTCTGGTACGCGGGCGCGGCCATGGCGGCCGGGCTGGAGACCCTGCGGCTGGTGCGCGAGACCGACTACCTGGAACGGATCACGACCCTCGGCGAGCGGCTGCGCGCGGGCCTGGCCGAACGCGCGACCGCCGCCGGCTTCGGTTTCCGCCAGACCGGGCCGGGCGTCATGCCGCTGTTCCTGTTCGACGACGACCCCGACCTGCGCAAGGGCTTCTGCTGGTCCAGCGCGATGCTGGCCAGGGGGGTCTACGTCCACCCCTGGCACAATATGTTCCTCTGCGCGGCGATGACGGACGCCGATATCCAGTTCGCCCTCGACGCGGCCGAACAAGCGTTTCAAACTCTGAAGTCGCAGGCGCACGACCTGCCGCCGGTGGAGAAGCTCGCCTTCCTCGCCGCGCGATAAGCGATCACGGGAGATCAGGATGAGCTTCACCGACTACGCGGACTACGACGGCCTCGGTCTGGCCGCGCTGGTGAAGACGGGCGAGGTCTCGCCGGTCGAGCTCGTCGAGGCGGCCATCGAGCGTATCGAGCGGCATAACCCGACCCTCAACGCCGTGGTCCACAAGGCCTATGACGAGGCGCGCAAGGTCGCTGCCGGGCCGCTGCCGGATGGCCCGTTCAAGGGCGTGCCGTTCCTGATCAAGGACCTCGGCGCCCAGGTGAAGGGCTGGCCGCGCAGCTCCGGCTCCAACTATGCCCAGGTCGCGGCCGACGCCGCCGACAGCGAGCTGGTCCGCCGCTACCGCGAGAGCGGCGTGGTGCTTCTGGGCAAGACCAATACGCCGGAATTCGGCATCCCGGGGGTCACCCAGTCGGAGCGGCTGGGCCCCTGCGGCAATCCCTGGAACCCGGAACACATCAGCGGCGGGTCCTCTGGCGGCGCGGCCAGCGCGACGGCCTCCGGCATGGTCCCGATGGCCCACGCCAGCGATGGCCTCGGTTCCATCCGCATCCCGGCGGCCAACTGCGGCCTGGTCGGGATGAAGATCACCCGCGACCGCACCCCGATCTGCGAAGTCACCGACGGCGCCGTCGGCTTCTCGGTCCACCATGTGGTCAGCCGCACGGTCCGCGACAGCGCCGCCATGCTCGACGCTACGGACGGCCCGCAGCCGGGCGATCCCTTCACCCATCCGAAGAAGGAGCGCCCGTTCCTCGAAGAGGTCAGCCGCAGCCCCGGCAAGCTGCGGATCGCCTGGTCCAACGAGACCCCCAGCGGCCGGCCGATGGGCGACGAAATGCTCGCCGCGACCCAGAAGACGGTCGAGACGCTCAAGGCCCTCGGCCACGAGGTCTTCGAGATGGGCCTCGGTATCGACTACCGCCTGCTCTATCGCGCCCAGGGCCTCGTCTCGGCCTCCAACTTCGCCGCCTCGATCCAGCGCTGGGTCGAGCTGCTCGGACGCGAGCCGGAGCCGGGCGAACTGGGCCCCCTGGCCCAGCGCGGCTACGACGGCGGCCGCCGCGTCAGTGGCCAGCAGGCCCTGTGGGGCTGGCAGACCCTGCGGCTGATCAACATCCAGATCCTCGAGCGCTTCCAGCAGTTCGACGTCTTCCTGACCCCGACCATGAGCCATCCCTCGCCGCGGATCGACTGGCTCGATCCGCTGACGGTCGACGTGAAGGAGTTCGACAAGCGCCAGGCGGCCACCTACGGCACCACCCCGCCGTTCAACTTCACCGGCCAGCCGAGCCTGTCGCTGCCCTTGTGGCAGTCTGCGGACAACCTGCCGCTCGGCATGATGTTCACCGGCCGATTCGGCGACGAGGCGACGCTCTACCGCCTCGCCGGCCAGCTGGAGAAGGAAATCCCCTGGATCGGCCGCAAGCCGCCGGTTTGGAACTGACCGCCCGGGGACATGTACCGAAGGTACGTGTCCCCTAATCGAGCCGTCCCTGAATCTGGATTTGGGGGACACGTACCTGCGGTACATGTCCCCGGAGGAAACCTCATGAAAGCCGCCGTCTACTACGAGAACGGGTCCCCCAACGTCCTGAAATACGAGGAGGTGCCCGACCCCGTCTGTCACCCCAAGGGCGTCATCATCCGGGTGCTGGCGGTCTCCATCGAGGGGGGCGACACCCTGAACCGCTGGCGCGGGCCGCTGGTGCGGGTGCCGCACATCGTCGGCTACCAGGCGTCCGGCGAGATCGTCGAGGTCGGGTCCGAGGTCACCCATCTGCGCGTCGGCCAGAAGGTCGCGACCTGTGACGGCTTCGGCAGCCACGCCGAGCTGCGCCCTGTGCCGGCGCGCAACTGCTGGCCGATCCCCGACAGCCTCGACCCGCGCCACGCCGCCGTCATCCCGGTGGCCTTCGGCACGGCGCACGACTGCCTGTTCGAGTTCGGCCGCCTCAAGGCCGGCGAAACCGTGCTGGTCCAGGCCGGCGCCTCGGGCGTGGGTCTGGCCGCCATCCAGCTGGCCAAGCGGGCCGGGGCGACGGTGCTGGCCACCGCCTCCAGCGACGCGCGGCTGGAGAAGCTCAAGGCCTGGGGCCTCGACCACGGCATCAACTACACGACGGACGCGGTGCCCGAGGCGGTGATGAAGATCACCGACAAGAAGGGCGTGAACCTCGTCGTCGACAGCGTCGGCGGCCCGACCCTGCAGGGCTCGATCCAGTCGCTGGCCTATCGCGGCCGCGTCTCGATGGTCGGCCAGGCCGGCCGCGAGCCGATGGTCGTCGATGTCGGCAGCCTGATGGGCGGCAACCGCTCCCTCAGCGGCGTCTTCCTCGGCGCCGAGATCATGACCGACCGCGCCCACGACATGATCCAGGGCCTGATCGAAGACGCCGCGCGGGGTGACATCAAGGTGGTCATCGACCGCGAGTTCCCGCTGTCTGAAGCGGCGGCCGCGCATGCCTACATCGAGAGCCGGCAGGCGGTAGGCCGGGTGCTGTTGATTCCGTAACTCCAGCTGTCATCCCGGAAGCCGCATCGCGGCTATCCGGTACCCAGATGGAATCCCACCCGAATCTGGGTCCCGGCTCTCCGCTACGCTTCGGCCGGGATGACAATGTGGGTTGCTCTCCCAATATGCAGCAAATGACCCCTCTCTCCGTACTCGACCTCGCCCCCGTCGTTCAGGGCTCCACTGTCCAGCAGGCGCTGCACAACAGCCGCGACCTCGCCCAGCACGCCGAGCGCTGGGGCTACAACCGGTTCTGGCTGGCCGAGCATCACAACATGCGCGGCATCGCCAGCGCGGCGACCAGCGTGCTGATCGGCCATGTGGCGGAGGGCACCTCGACGATCCGCGTCGGGTCGGGCGGGATCATGCTGCCCAACCACGCGCCGCTGCAGATCGCCGAGCAGTTCGGGACGCTGGCGGCGCTGTACGGTCCGCGCATCGACCTGGGCCTGGGCCGCGCGCCGGGGACCGACCAGATGACCGCCCGGGCCCTGCGCCGGACCATGGTCGGCGACGTCGACCGCTTCCCGCAGGATGTCGTCGAGCTGATGCGCTACTTCCAGCCGGCCCAGCCCGGTCAGGCGGTGGTGGCGACGCCGGGCGAGGGGCTCGACGTGCCCGTCTGGATCCTCGGCTCCAGCCAGTTCGGCGCGCACCTCGCCGCCGCGCTCGGCCTGCCCTACGCCTTCGCCAGCCACTTCGCGCCGCAGGAGATGGAGGCCGCCGTCGCCGCCTACCGCGCGCGGTTCGAGCCGTCGGAGCAGCTCGACAAGCCCTACGTCATGCTGGCGCTCAACGTCTTCGCCGCCGACACGGACGACGAGGCGAAGCTGCTGTTCACCTCGCTGCAGCAGGCCTTCGTCAATCTCGCCACCGGCATGCCCGGCCGCCTGCCGCCGCCGATGGAAGGCTACGAGGAGCGGCTTCCTGCCGACGCGAAGGCCCGGCTGGCCTCGGCCTTGCGCTGTTCGGTCGTCGGCTCGCGCGAGACGGTGCGAAAGGGTCTCGCCGCGTTCATCGACCGCACGGGCGCCGACGAGCTGATCATCACCGGCCAGATCCACGACCACGCCGCCCGCCTGCGCAGCTTCGAGATCACCGCGGAAGCGAACCGGGAGCTGGCAGCGGCCGCGTGACCCCGGCGAGAGGGGACATGTACCGCAGGTACGTGTCCCCTAAATCCAGTCCCCTGAACGCGCGGCTCGATTGGGGGACACGTCCCTTCGGTACATGTCCCCAACGCATCACCCCGACCGCGTGATCCGGGCGAACCGCCAGGTCATCGCCACCGCCGCCACCGCCAGGCCGACGGCCAGGCCGATCCAGATGCCCAGGCCCTGCATCTTCATGCCGATGCCGAGCAGGATGCAGACCGGAGCCCCGACCAGCCAGTAGCTGACGCCGGCCAGGATCATCGGCACGCGGGCGTCCTTCAGCCCGCGCAGCGCCTGGGCGCCGACCACCTGCAGGGCGTCGAACACCTGGAACGCCGCGGCGATCAGCAGGAACTGCGCGCCCAGGGCGATCACCTGGTCATCGCCGGCCCGGCCGCTGCCGAGATACAGCGCCGCGATCTCCTTGCCGAACAGCACCATGAACACGGCCACCACGCTGATGAAGCCGACCGACAGCACCATCGCCGTGACACCGGCCCGGCGCGCGCCGGCCATGTCGTCGCGGCCGACGGCCAGACCCACGCGCACGGTCGAGGCCATGCCGAGGCCCAGCGGCACCATGAAGGTGATCGAGGCGAAGTTCAGCGCGATCTGGTGCGCGGCCACAGCGACGGCGCCGAACGTCCCCATGACCAGGGTCATGGTGTTGAACAGCATCGCCTCGAAGATCATCGTCATGCTGATCGGCACGCCCAGCCGGATGAGCTCACGCACCCGCACGGGCACCGGCCGGTGCGCGCGACGGAAGATGCGGTAGACCCGCAGGCTCGGTGTCAGCCAGATCACCACCACCATGGCGACGAACTGGAAGATGCTCGACACCGCCGTGGCCAGACCCGATCCCAGCAGTCCGAGCTTCGGCAGGCCCCACACGCCGAAGATCAGGCCGTAGCCGAGCACGCCGTTGACGACGATCGCCGCCAGCATCACCCACAGGGCCGCCATCGGCTTGCCGAGCGCGGCGGTGAAGCTGCGCAGGGCCTGGTAGCCGAGCGCGAACGGCAGGCCGATCGCCAGCATCGAAACGAACACGCCGGCGCCGGCGGCCAGGTCCGGGTCCTGTCCCAGGTGCGACAGGATCCAGCGGGCATTCAGCATGATCAGCATCAGCGGCAGGGCGGCCAGCATGGTCACCCACAGCCCCATCCGCACGGTCGCCCGCACATGGCGCCGGTCGCCCGGCCGCGCGCCGAGAATCTGCGCCACGACGGGCGCCACGGCCATGCCGGGCCCGCTGCCGATCAGCCAGGCGAAATAGAACACGGTGTTGCCGATGGCCGCCGCTGCCAGCGCTTCACGGCTCAGCCGGCCGAGCAGGACCACGTCGGTGGTCATGATCGCCATCTGGGCCAGTTGGGAGCCGGCCATCGGCGCCGCCAGGATCAGCAGCGCGCGGGCTTCAGCCAGCCATCTCGTTCGTCGCAGGGCGGGATTTTCAAGGGTCATGTCGGTCACGGTCGGAGACTTTCAGAGTAAGCCCGAACCCGAACGAAACTGGATGACGGATAAAAAAATCCCTCCAGAGCGATCGGGCTCGGGAGGGACGGGGCGCTGGATCTGGTGTGATCTAGGCGGCGTAATCCTCGCGAGCAGACGCGGTGCAACCCGCGCCAAAAGGCGCGGAGGAGGCCGGTCGAAGGGTCATGGGAATGAATTTCCGCATGGATCCTGCTCGCGATTCGACAGGCCCCATGCCCGTCAGATGGCGACTGGTTACCCGCGTAACGATGTCGCGTCAAATCGTGGCGTGCCGGTGAACGGTCACAGCCGGCGCGGGATGACCACAGGCAGGTGCTCGTAGCCCTTCACGAAGGAGGAGGCGACGCGCGTCGGCTCGCCGGTCACCTGGATGTCGGGGAAGCGTTTCAGGATCTCTTCCCAGATCACCCGCAGCTGCAGCTCGGCGAGGCGATTGCCGACGCAGCGGTGGATGCCGAACCCGAACGACAGGTGCTGGCGGGGCCGCGCGCGGTCGATGATGTAGGCGTTGGGGTTCTCGATGACCTCGTCATCGCGGTTGCCCGAGACGTACCACATCAGGACCTTGTCGCCCTTTTTGACCTTCTGGCCGTTCAGCTCGACGTCCTCCATCGCGCGGCGGCGCATGTAGGCCAGGGGCGTCTGCCAGCGGATGGTTTCGGACACCATCGAGGGGATCAGGTCCGGATTGGCCTTCAGCTTGGCGTACTGGTCCCGGTTCTGGTTCAGCGCCAGGATGCTGCCGCTGATGGTGTTGCGGGTCGTGTCGTTGCCGCCGACGATCAGCAGGATCAGGTTCCCGAGATACTCCATGCGGTCCATGTTCCGCGTGGACTCGCCATGGCAAAGCATCGAGATCAGGTCGCCCCGGGGCGGCTCGTTGACGCGCTCGTTCCACAGCCGGGTGAAGTACTCGACGCACTCGAACAGCGCTGCGCGGCGGTGGTCCTCGCCCTTGTAGAAGGGGCTGAACTTGCTGGCGGTGGCCGTGTCGGACCAGTAGGTCAGCTTGCGCCGGTCTTCCCACGGAAAGTCGAACAGCGTCGCCAGGGTCATGGTGGTCAGTTCCATCGAGACCTTGTCGACCCAGTCGATCTCCTCGCCGATCGGCAGGTCGTCGAGGATCTTCGCCGCCCGCTCGCGGATCACCGGTTCCATCAGCTGCAGGTTCATCGGCGAGACGGCCGGGCTGACCGTCTTGCGCTGCACGTCGTGCTTGGGCGGGTCCATGGCGATGAACATCGGCAGCCGGAAGTCTTCCGACCCCTCGGCCAGGGTGATGCCGCCCTCGGACGAGAACACCTGGTGGTTGGTGTCGACGGCCATGATGTCGTTGTACTTCGTCACCGACCAGTAGGGGCCGAACTCGTGCTCGGCCTGGTAGTGCACCGGCGCTTCCTTCCGGAGGCGCTCGAAGTAGGGCCACATGGTGTCGTTCTGGAACAGCAGGGGGTCGGCGACCTTGATCTCCGACAGGGGCATGCTCCAGGCATGCTCACGGGCGTCCTGGCTCAGATCCACCGCACCATCGCTCATGATCGTCTCTCCCTTGGCCCGTCTGCCGTGGCCTCAATCTTCATCATGACTCCGGCGTCACCTTTGCGCCAGAGGTCCGTGACGCGGTCTGGCCGGAACCTGACCGGCGACGGTGCTAGCCGGCGGTCTGCGCCACGTAGAGGTCCCGCAGCTCGCGCTTGAGCACCTTGCCGATGTGGCTGCGCGGCAGCACGTCGATCAGCACCACGTCCGACACCCGCTGGGTCTTGCCGACCTTGCTGTTGGTGAAGGCCTTCAGCTCGTCCGGCGTCGCGGCGACTCCGTCCTTGAGGGCCACGAAGGCCACCGGGGTCTCGCCCCAGGCGTCCGACGGCGCGGCGATCACCGCAACCTCGGCGACCGCCGCGTGCTGCGCCATCACCGCTTCCAGATCGCTCGGATAGACGTTGAACCCGCCCGAGATGATCATGTCCTTGCGGCGATCCATCAGGGTCAGGAAGCCGTCCTCGTCGAGCCGGCCGACGTCGCCGGTGCGGATGTAGACCTCGCCGGTGGCCGGATCGACCCACTGGGCCTCGGCGGTCTTCTTGGGCTGGTTGTGGTAGCCGTTCATGGTCGCGGGGGAGCGGCCGATGATCTCGCCCACCTCGTTCGGGCCGACCTCGTTACCCTCTTCGTCGATCAACTTGATCACCGCGCCCGGGCTGGCCTGGCCGACGGTGTGCAGCTTGTCGGGGTGCAGGTGACCCTGCAGCATGAAGCCGCCGCCGCCCTCGGTCATGCCGTAGTATTCGATCAGCCCGCCCGGCCAGCGCTCCAGCGCCTGCTTCTTCAGTTCGGCCGCGAACGGCGCGCTGGTGGCGAACTTCATCACGAAGCTGGAGAGGTCGTACTTGTCGAAGTCGGGATGCTCGAGCAGCCGGCGGTACTGCACGGGCACCAGCATGGCGTGGGTCACACGGTGCTTCTGCGCGGCCGTCAGCCACTTCACCACATCGAACTTGGCCAGCATGACCAGCGTCCCGCCGCCCGCCAGGGTCGGGAAGAAGCAGACCAGGGTGGTGTTGGAGTAGAGCGGGGTGGAGATGAACCCCACCGCGTCGGGTCCGTAGCCTATCCCGTCCTCGCGCGGGGCAAGGTGGCGCCAGCGCATGCCGTGGCTCTGGACGATGCCCTTGGGCGTGCCCGTCGTGCCCGACGAATAGATGATGTTGAACGGGTCCTTCCGGCCGATCTCCACCGGCGAAGGCGTGGCGCCCAGAGGCGGCAGCCAGTCTGCGAAGGCCTGACCGACATCGGAGCCGTCGAGCGCGATCTGGCGGGTCTTCACGTCCTTGAGCGCTTCGCCCATCTCGGCGGCGACGCCCTTGTCGAGGAAGAACAGGTTCGCGCCGCTGTCGTTGACCATCGCGACGATCTGTTCGGGCGTCGACGACGGCGCGATCGGCGCCACCGCAGCCCCGGCGCGCAGACCGCCGAGGAACAGGGCGGCGTACTCGATCGAGGTGGTCGCGCAGACCGACACGGCCTGGGTCTGGGCTACGCCATCCCGCTGCAGCCCCGCCGCAATGCGCTCGACCAGCGCATCCAGCTCGCCCCAGGTCATCGACCGGTCGTCCTGGATCAGCGCCAGCTTGGCGGGATGAGCCGCCGCATTGTTGCGGATCAGGTCGGGAAGGACGCCGAAATCATCGGCGATCATCTGGGCAAGCGTGGGCATGGCGGACTCCGCAAACGTCTCCTTCTCCCCTTGCGGGAGAAGGTGTCGGTCGAAGACCGACGGATGAGGGGGCTCGCGGACGGGTCCGGTCCCCGCCTCACGGATCGGATCAGGCGGTGCGACCCCTCATCCGACCCGCTTCGCGGGCCACCTTCTCCCGCAAGGGGAGAAGGCAGCCGGCGCGGCTACTTCAGGTCCTTGAAGCCCTTGCCCTCGGCGACCAGCTTTTCGAGCAGGGCCGACGGCTTGAAGAAGTCGCCCATCTCGTTCTGGTACTGCTTCAGGCGCTCGAGCACCTTGGGCAGGCCGACGAGGTCGGCATAGTGCATCGGGCCGCCGCGATAGACGGGCCAGCCGTAGCCGTTGATCCAGACGATATCGATGTCCGACGCGCGGATCGCCTTGCCCTCTTCGAGGATCTTCGCGCCCTCGTTGATCATCGGGAAGATGGTCCGCTCGAGGATTTCCTCGTCGCTGATGTCCCGCTGGTTCAGGCCCTGCTTGGCGGCGAAGCCCTTGATGATCTCCTCGGTAACGGGCGAGGGGATCGCGTTGCGGTTCTCGTCATAGTCATAGTAGCCGGCGCCGGTCTTCTGGCCGCGGCGGTCCAGTTCGCAGAGCTGGTCGCGGATCGTCTCGCCCTTCGAGGTTTCCTTGTTCCAGCCGATATCCAGGCCGGCCAGGTCGCTCATGGCGAACGGACCCATCGGGAAGCCGAAGTCGTAGAGCACGCGGTCGACGTCCCACGGCATGGCGCCTTCCATCACCAGGCGCTGGGCCTGGTTCTGGCGCTGGAACAGCATCCGGTTGCCGACGAAGCCGGGGCAGACGCCCACGAGCACGGCGACCTTGCCGATTTTCTTGGCCAGCTTCATCGAGGTGGCGATGACCTCGTTGGAGCTGTGGTCGGTGCGCACGATTTCCAGCAGGCGCATGACGTTGGCCGGCGAGAAGAAGTGCAGGCCAATGACGGCCTCCGGACGCTTCACCGCCGTGGCGATCTCGTCGATGTTCAGCGCCGAGGTGTTGGTCGCCAGGATCGCGCCCTGCTTGACGATGGTGTCCAGCTTGCCGAACACCTCCTTCTTGACGGCCATGTTCTCGAAGATGGCCTCGATCACCAGATCGCTGTCGGCCAGGTCTTCCAGAGCGAGCGTGCCGGTCAGCAGGCCCATCCGCTGCTCGACCTGCTCCATGGTCAGGCGGCCGCGCTTGGCGGTGTTCTCGTAGTTCTTGCGGATCACGCCCAGACCGCGGTCGAGGGCTTCCTGCTTGGTCTCGACGATCGTCACCGGGATGCCGACGTTGAGGAAGTTCATGGCGATGCCGCCGCCCATGGTGCCGGCGCCGATGATGCCGACCTTCTTGACCGGGATCTCAGCGGTGTCGTCGGGCACGTCGGGGATCTTGTTGGCCAGGCGCTCGGCGAAGAACACATAGCGCTGGGCGGCCGACTGGGCGCCGGTCATCAGGCCCATGAACAGGGTCCGCTCGACCTTCAGGCCTTCCTCGAAGGGCAGCAGCGAGGCTTCGACGCACTTGATGTTGGCTTCGGGCGCGTCAAAGCCGCGGAACTTGCGGGCGTTGGCCTTGCGGAAGGCGGCGAAGACTTCCGGCGAGCCGCCGGCCACGTCCCGGTCGCGAACCTTCTTCAGCGGCATCTTCTCGTCGAGGACCTTGCGGGCGAAGGCGACGGCGCCCTCGAGCAGCTTGCCTTCCTCGGCCATGGCGTCGACCAGGCCCATGGCCAGGCATTCCTTGGCCGGCACATGCGCGCCGCTGGTCATCATCTCAAGCGCCTTCTCGGCGCCGACGATGCGCGGCAGGCGCTGGGTGCCGCCGGCGCCCGGCAGAAGGCCGAGGTTCACTTCCGGCAGGCCGCACTTGGCCGAGGGAACAGCGACGCGATAGTGCGCCGTCAGGGCCACTTCCAGGCCGCCGCCGAGCGCCGTGCCGTGGATCGCCGCGACGACCGCCTTGGGGCTGTTCTCCATCATGTTCTGGACGTCGAACAGGCTGGCGCCCTTCTGGGCGCCGCCGAACTCGCTGATGTCGGCGCCGGCGATGAAGGTGCGCCCCGCGCAGATCAGCACGATGGCCTTCACCGAGTCGTCGGCGATAGCGGCCTTGAAGCCTTCGAACAGCCCGTCGCGGACGTTCGCCGACAGGGCGTTAACCGGCGGCGAGTTCAGCGTGACGATGGCGATGTCGCCATCCTGGGTCAGTTCGGTGACGGAATTTATTGCGGCCATGACGCCTCACCCCTATCGTTCATTGAAACGCTTGTTTGAGCGCAAACTGCCGAGCCGGGCCGTCAGAGTCCAGCAGGGAGTTGCGTGGTTCGAGACGCTCGCTTGAGGCTCGCTCCTGACCATGACGAACTTTGGGGGACAGCCCTCCATCATCGTCATCCTGAGGAGCGGCTCAGCCGCGTCTCGAAGGACGCAGGGATGCTCTGCAGGCAGCCATTAAGGGAGAAGACCAATGGACCTCGATTTCCTGCCCGAGCATGCCGAATTCCGTAAGGAAGTCCGCGACTGGATCGAGGCCAACTACCCCGCCGAGACCCGCCGCAAGCAGGAGGCCGGCGAGCATCTGGGCAAGGAAGACATCCTCGCCTGGCACCGCACCCTCTACAACAAGGGCTGGCTGACGCCGTCCTGGCCGGTCGAGTTCGGCGGCACGGGCTGGGATTCGGTCCGGAAGTACATCTTCAGCGAGGAACTGGCCCGGGCCCAGACCAGCCAGACCAGCTTCGGCCTCGGGATGATCGGGCCGGTGCTCTACACCTTCGCTACGCCCGAGCAGAAAGAGAAGTTCCTGCCCGGGACCATGAACGGCGACATCTGGTGGTGCCAGGGCTACTCCGAGCCGGGCGCCGGCTCCGACCTCGCGGGCCTTTCGACCCGCGCCGTGCGTGACGGCGACCACTACATCGTCACCGGCCAGAAGACCTGGACCACGCAAGGCCACTTCGCCGACTGGGGTTTCTTCCTCGTCCGCACCGATCCCGACGCCAAGAAGCAGGAAGGCATCTCCTTCCTGCTGATCGACATGAAGAGCCCCGGCATCACCGTGCGCCCGATCATCACCATCGAGGGCGGCCATGAGGTCAACGACGTCTTCCTCGACAACGTCCGCGTCCCCGTCGCCAACCTGATCGGCGAGGAGAACAAGGGCTGGACCGTGGCCAAGTATCTGCTCGGCCACGAGCGGACCGGCATTGCCGGCGTCGCCCGCTCCAAGCGCGGCATCGAGCGCCTGCGCGAACTGGCCACGGCCGAGCTGGCCGACGATGCCCAGCCGCTGATCCGCGACAGCGACTTCCGCCGCAAGGTGGCCGAGCTGGAGGTCGATCTGGCCGCGCTGGAATACACCGAGCTGCGCAGCCTGGCCTCGGAGAGCAAGGGCAAGGGCCCCGGCCCGGAAGCCTCGCTGCTGAAGGTCAAGGGCACCGAGGTCGGCCAGCGGCTGACCGAACTGACGCTGGAAGCGGCCGCCCACTACGGCGCGCCCTACGCCCGCGGCATGCAGGGCGGCAACGACCTGCCCGTAGGCCCCGACTACGCCGGCAAGGCCGCCCCGACCTACTTCAACATGCGCAAGACCTCGATCTTCGGCGGCTCCAACGAGATCCAGCGCAACATCATCGCGAAGGCGGTGCTGGGGCTTTGATCTGGTCAATCCTCCCCGCATCGCGGGGAGGGGGACCGCGCGGAGCGCGGTGGAGGGGCTGCGCCGGCGGATCCGGAAGTTCCTGAATGCCGATGTCGGCCGATACCGGGGTTCAGGAAAGCAGCGCCGACGCTGGCGCTGCCCCTCAGTCAGGCTCCGCCTGACAGCTCCCCACGCGTGGGGAGCATCGTCTGGATTGCGGAACGGCCGCCGAACAAAACTCAACCCCTAGCGGTCGGGCGATGTTCCAACGCTACCCCTTCGGGTTGGTGATTCGTTCTTTTCGAGCCCGACGGCTCAACCGAACAGGCCGCTGAACCAGCCTGTAACAGCCGCCCATATCCCGGCCAGCCAGGCGAGAATGCCGCCACTCTTCGCCGCCTTCTCCGGCACGAACCAGCTCGGCGCGGCGGGCGGGGCGCAGTTCATGCGCATGCCGGCCCCCTTCAGGTAGCCACGGCGGATCTTGCCGGCGTTGATCGCCTCGGCCACCCGTCGGTCCCGGCGTTCGGCGCCCGAGAGCTTGCGCACCCACCCCCGGAACGGGAGCACGCTGCGGGTTTCGTCCTCGACCGCGCCGACGACGGCGTCGCCGGCCGCCTGTTTGAGCTTCTGGCCCCGTGTCCGCGTGTCGGGCGGCGGCGGTTCGTCCAGGTCCGGTCCCAGCGCCGCGTCCAGCCGGCCGACTTCACCCGCGATGGCCTCGCAGGTCTTGAGGCGGTCCACGTCATACGGCCCGGCGACCGCGCGCTTCAGCACGTCCGGGATGTTCGTCTGCTTCAGGTTCAGATCGTCGAGCGGCGCGGTGACCGCATCGCGCAGATTCGGCCGGCTCTGGGTTTCGCCCCGGTCGCGGCGCGGATCGGGCCGCTCGCCCTCCTGCGCCATCGCGGGCCCGGCGATCAGAAGGCTCAGGGCTGTGATCAGGCTCAGGCGGCGCATGGGACGTCCATAGACGATTCAGCGCCACGGCGGAATTGTGACCCCGGGTCGCGCCTGACCTACGGCGTGACCAGCGCGACCATCGCCTCCGTCGAGGCGGCGATCATGCCCTCCAGGATGACACGGTATTCTCTCGGCTCCTCCAGAACCGCGGTGAAGTTGAACTGGAAGTCCGCGCCCGGCGAGAAGATGCCGCCCGTGCGGCTGGTGCCGGTGACGCTGAACAGCTTTGCGTCGCTGGTCATCGGCGAGGCCAGCCGGACGACGACGTCGCCGTCCTTGGCGGGCGCGAGCTTGGCCATCGAGACCTTCTGCCACTTCGGGTTGCCGGTCGGCGTGCGGAAGGCGATGCGGGTCTGGTCGGCCACCAGGCTGAGCTGGGTCTGGGCCGATCCCTCGCCCTCGGACTCCCCAAACACCCGCTTCCGGTCAGCGGACGCCTCGCCGAAGTTCACCACGTAGTAGGCCTTGACCACATTGGCGTTGAGCTCCTTGGCCAGCTTCACTTCCAGGCCGGGCAGCTTCCAGGTCGTTCCGATCGAGACCACGCTGGGCCCGCCCGGCGTGATGCTCTTGCCGCCCATCCCGCTCATCCAGCCGATGTAGCTTTTCGGCTGTTCAAAGAGACTGCCTTCGACGCTGTAGGGAAGGTAGGGCTGCAGGCCCTCGGGGCTGACGAACATCGCATCGCCCAGCGCGTTGCCGAACCGGGTGTAGTTGGGAATGCCCGCCAGCTTGATGATTTCGCCGTAGGTCGCGCTCGCCTTGATCTCGGCCTCGGGCACAACCTCGTAGCCCGCAGCGGTCAACTGCGCCTTAAGCTGGGCGTAGGCCTCACCGGCGATCCGCGCCTGCAACGCCGCGTCCATGCTCGGCAACGCCAGCACCGCGCGCGCAGAGCTCTTGTCGGCGAACATCCCGCTGCCGCCCAGCCGTTCGCCGGCCACCGATCCCTGGAACGAGACGACGACGGTGGAAATCGCAACCCTCCGGGTGCCGGAAAGTCCGCTCGCGGCGCTTTCGGTGAAGGCGGCGGTCGGTGTGGCGGACTGTGCGGCCGCACCGTGCGCGGAGAACACCGTCAGACTGATGGCGACCGCTGCAAGGGCGATCCGCCGTGCGCCGGAGATGAAAGAGATCACGGGCAGGTTTCGCTTTCTGGAAACATCGGTTTCAGTTCTCATCCGGTTCACACGCCGGAACCTCTGTCCCGCCCCCAAAAAAGGGGGCCGTCCCTTCCCCCCGCAGGGTCAAGCTGCGTAATCTCGCGCCGAGACCGGGCTGACCCGGCGCAGGAGGAACGATGCCGGGAACAACTCGCCGCTGGGTGCTTGCGCGCCATATCCAGGGCGCGCCGTCGCCGGACGACTTCACGCTGGAAGAGCAGCCGCTGGGCGAGCTCGCCGACGGCAGGTTCCTGTCGCGCGTGATCCTCAGTTCCGTCGATCCCGGCACCCGGTCGCGCCTGTCCGGCGGCGACAGCTATGCCGGGGCGATGAGGATCGGCGAGGGGATCGACGGCTTCTGCGTCGCCGAGGTCGTCGAGAGCAAGAACCCCAACTTCGCCGTCGGCGACCTGATCGCGGCGGGCGGCGGCTGGCGCGAGCACTTCGTGTCGGACGGCCGGGGCTTCATCCAGAAGATCACCGATCGCCGCGTGCCGCTCGGCTGCTGGATCGGCATCCTCGGCGTGCCCGGCCTGACCGCCTGGTTCGGCATGAACCGGGTGGCCCAGGCGAAGGAGGGCGAGACCCTACTGGTCACCTCCGCCGCCGGGCCGGTCGGCGCCACCGCCGGCCAGATCGGCAAGAAGCTCGGCATGCGCGTCGTCGGCATCGCCGGCGGCCCGAAGAAGTGCGCCTGGCTGAAGGACGAGGCCGGCTTCGACGCCGTCATCGACTACAAGGCCGAGAGCGATCTGACAGCGGCCATCAGGGCGGCCTGCCCGGAAGGCGTGGACGTCCTGTTCGACAACGTCGGCAACGAGATGGTCGACCGGGTCCTGCCGCTGATGAAGCTGCGCGGCCGCGTCGTCGTGTCGGGTCAGGTGGCCGACTACAACGTCGAGCCGCAGGACCGCGTCGGCCTGAAGAACACCAGCGTCTTCATCACCCATCGGGTGCGTATGGAAGGCCTGGTGGTGTTCGACGACATCCGCCAGTTCGGCGCCGCCCAGAGCCAGATGGCCGACTGGATCGTCGACGGTTCGCTGAAGTTCGCCATCGAGGAGTTCGACGGCATCGAGTCCGCCGCAGAGGCCTTCTGCGGCCTGTTCCGCGGCGAGAACTTCGGCCGTCGTCTGGTGCGCGTCTCACAGGATCCCGCAGCATGAAGTTCGAGGACTACCAGCGCTTCACCTTCCGCCGTGATGGCCGGATCCTGATCTGCAGCTTCAGCGGCAACGCGGTGAACGCCGTCGACGCCCGCATGCACGACGAGCTGGCCGAGCTGTTCGTCGACCTCCAGCACGACGATGACAGCGACCTGATCGTCCTGACCGGCGAGAACCGCGCCTTCTGCGCCGGCGGGGACTTCGACTGGTTCGACGAGCAGATCAACGATCCCCGGAAGTTCCGCGCCATCGCCTATGACGCCAAGCGGATCATCAGCGGCCTGCTGGACCTGGAAAAGCCGATCATCGCCCGGCTGAACGGCGCCGCGGCGGGCCTCGGTGCGACCATCGCCCTGCTGTGCGACGTGATCATCGCCGACGAGGCCGCCAAGATCGGCGACCCGCATGTGAAGGTCGGTCTGGTCGCCGGCGACGGCGGGGCGATCATCTGGCCCCAGCTGATCGGCTTCGCCCGGGCCAAGGAGCTGCTGATGACCGGCGACCTGCTGTCGGCGACCGAGGCCGCGGGCATGGGCCTGATCAACTACGCGGTGCCCACTGACCAACTGGACGCCAAGGTCGCCGAGATCGCCGGCAAGATCCTCGGCAACCCTCGCTGGGCGGTACGCTGGACCAAGATGACGGCCAACATCACGCTCAAGCAGATCATGGTCAGCACCAGCGACGCGGCCGTGGCCTATGAGTCCCTCTCCAACATGACCGCCGACCGCAAGGAGGCCGTCGCGGCCTTCCGCGAGCGCCGGCCGATGAACCTGACGGGGGAGTGATGAGTCACGCATCGATCCCTTCTCCCCTTGCGGGAGAAGGTGTCAGGCGAAGCCTGACGGATGAGGGGTTTTCCACGCTGGTCGGTTCTGGCGGAGTGCGGGGCGAGGCTGACCTGGCCTTTGACCCCTCATCCGACCTGCTTCGCAGGCCACCTTCTCCCGCAAGGGGAGAAGGGACGTGATCACCGAACCCGAACACGTCACCGCCCTCCGCTCCATCCTCCAGCGGTTCATCGCCGAGAAGGCCCCCCGCGAGAAACGCCGCGAGTGGGACCGGACCCATACCTTCCCGCGCGACCTGTTCCGCGAGCTGGCGGATCTGGGCCTCTGCGGCCTGACCGTGCCGGAGGAGTACGGCGGCACGGGCCCGGACATCCTGGGCGCCGTCGCGGCCATCGAGGAGCTGTGCCGGGCGGGGTCGTTCCTCGCCGGGCCGTTCATCCAGTGCGCCTTCTATGGCGGCATGAACATCCTCGAGAACGGGTCCCCCGAACAGAAGGCGGAGCTTCTGCCGAAGCTGGCCCGGGGCGAGCTGTTCTTCGCCTACGGCCTCTCCGAGCCCGACGTCGGCGGCGACCTGTCCCAGGTGACGACCCGAGCCCGCCGCGAGGGCGACGAGATCGTCATCAACGGGGCCAAGCGCTGGTGCACCGGCGCGGACTTCAGCGACTACATCTACTGCCTGGTCCGCAGCGACCCCGAGTCACCTGCCCGCAGCGGCCTGAGCTTCGTGCTGATCCCGACAGATGCGCCGGGCGTGACCATCACGCCGATCGACCATGTGAACCTGCGCTACACCCTTTCGTCCGACGTTCACTTCGACGAAGTGCGGCTGCCGGCCAGCGCCATCGTCGGCGGGCCGGAGAAGTGGAACCAGGGCTGGAAGATGCTCGCAGGCCGGGCCCTCGACATCGAGAAGCTGGAGATCAGCGCCTGCGCCTTCGGCATCGCCCAGGCGGCGCTGGAGGAGGCCTGGGCCTACGCCGGCGAGCGGGTCCAGTTCGGCAAGCCGATCAGCGGCCACCAGGCCGTGCGCCATGCGCTGGTCGATGCGAAGACCAGGCTGGAGGCCTGCCGCCTGATGCTGTGGAACGCCGCGCGCCTCGCAGACGCCGGCGAGCCCTGCGCCGCCGAAACCAGCATGGCCAAGCTGTTCATCGCCGAGAACGGCGTCGAGATCGCCCTGACCTGTCAGCGGGTGATGGGTGCCTACGCCATGTCCGGCGACTACGATATCGAGCGCAATGTGCGCGACCTGCTGGGCATGCCGATCGTCGGCGGCTCCTCGAACATGCAGCGAAACAACCTCGCGGCCCTGTGGAGACTGCCCGGATGACCTTCAACGCCGTCGCGGTCGCCAGTTCGTTCGCCGAGGAAATCCACCGCCGCGCGCCGGAGATCGAGAGCGTGCGCCGGCTGCCCGCCGACCTGGCGAAGAAAATGGCCCAGGCGGGCCTGTTCCGCATGGTGCTGCCGGCCAACCTCGGCGGCCATGACACCACGCCAGCGCAGATCGCGCTGGCGCTGGAAACGCTGGCACAGGCCGACGCCTCGGCCGCCTGGTGCGTGATGATCGGCGCGACCACGGCGGCCATGGCCAACCGACTCCCGGCGGGCCTGGCGCGGGAGGTGTTTGCGTCGCCGGAGGTGATCACCGCCGGCGTCTTCGCCCCGATGGGCAAGGCCGTGGACGACGGCGACCACTGGGTGGTCTCCGGTCGCTGGCAGTGGGGCAGCGGCTCCCAGAACGCCTCTTGGATCGCCGGCGGCGCCGTGCTCATGGGTCCCGACGGCCCGCTACTCGACGAGCACGGCCAGCCCCTGCACCGGATGATGCTTTTCCCGGCCGCCGAGGTTGAACTAATCGACACCTGGCGCACGGCGGGCCTCTGCGGCACGGGCAGCCTCGACTTCCAGGTCAAGGATGTGCGGGTGCCGAAGGCGCGCAGCGTGGCGCTGCACGCCGACCCGGTGACCGTCAACACGCCGCTGGCCCGGTTCCCGATCTTCTGCCTGCTGGCCATGGGCGTGGCCGGCGTCGCGCTCGGCAACGCCCGGGGCGCCCTGTTTGCGGCCGGCGGCGCGGTCCAGACCAAGAAGGCGGCCGGCTCCCAGCGCACCATGGCCGAGCGCAATGTGGTCCAGGCCGATTTCGCCCGCGCCGTGGCGAAACTGTCCGCCGCCCGCGCCCACTATTTCGAGACCATCGGCGTGCTCTGGACGGCCGTGCAGTCCGGCGAGGCGGGGCTCGAACCCCGCAACCGTCTGCGGCTCGCCTGCGCCTACGCGGCGGAGGTCAGCGCCGATGTCAGCAAGGTCGCCTACGACATGATGGGCGGCTCGGCGGTCTACCTGGAGAATGACCTGCAGCGCCGCTTCCGCGACGCCAATGTCATCACCCACCACGCGATGGTCGCGCCTTCGATCTACGAACTGACAGGCCGCGTCCTGCTCGGCCTGCCGACCCGGGTCGAGCAGCTCTGATCACGGGGACATGTACCGAAGGTACGTGTCCCCTGATCTGGATTCACAAGCGGCCCGATTGGGGGACATGTACCTGCGGTCCATGTCCCCTAGCCGGCATAGGCGTCAATCGCCGCCAGATGCCGCGCCACCCGCTCCTCATCGAGGAACGAGCCGGTGAAGCTGTTCTTCGCCAGGGTCACGATCTCCTCTCGCGACAGGTCCAGCGCCCGGGCGGTCTGGATGAAGTTCTCGCCGATGTAGCCGCCGAAATAGGCCGGGTCGTCGGAGTTGCAGGTCGCCTTCAGGCCCAGATCCAGCATCCGCTTCATCGGATGGTCCTTGAGGTCGTTCACCACACAGAGCTTCAGGTTCGACAGCGGGCAGACGGTCAGGGTGATCTCCGACGCGACCAGCCGCTGGACCAGCGCAGGGTCCTCCAGCGCGCGGTTGCCGTGGTCGATGCGGTCGACCTTGAGCAGGTCCAGCGCCTCCCACACATACTCCGGCGGGCCTTCCTCGCCGGCGTGGGCGCTCAGCGTCAGCCCGCGCTCCTTCGCCGCCCTGAACACCTTCTGGAACTTCGACGGCGGATGGCCGACCTCGGACGAATCCAGTCCGACCCCGACCAACCGGTCCAGCCAAGGCTCGGCAGACTTCAGCGTGGCCATCGCCGAGTCCTCGTCCAGGTGGCGCAGGAAGCACATGATCAGCCCGGACGAGATGCCCAGCTCGGTCTCCGCCGTCTTCATCCCGGCCAGCAGGCCGTCGATGGCGATGGAGAAGGGCAGGCCGCGATCGGTATGCGTCTGCGGGTCGAAGAAGATCTCCGCATGGACCCCGCCGTCGGTATGCAGCCGGCGGAAATAGGCCATGGCCATGTCGTGGAAGTCCTGCTCGTTCTGCAGCACCCCCGCGCCCTGGTAGTAGATGTCGAGGAAGTCCTGCAGGTTCGAGAAGGCGTAGGCGGCGCGCACCTCCTCGACCGAGTTGAACGGCATGTCGATGCCGTTGCGCCGGCCGAACTCGAACATCTGCTCGGGTTCGAGGCTGCCCTCGATGTGCAGGTGAAGCTCGGCCTTGGGCAGGCCGCGGATGAAGTCGTCGAGCGTATCGGTCATGACGCCATCTCACGGGCGAGGCGGCGCGACGTCAAGGCGCGCTGGTCAGGATCGGACCCGATACCAAAAGCGGTGGGTAAACCAGATACGCGCATCGCCCCTGACCCGCTTCCCCGGCGAAGGCCGGGGCCCAGATCATTGAGCGCAGGATTTGGGCAGTATGAGTCAACACCGTCGTTGAATCTGGACCCCGGCCTTCGCCGGGGAAACGGAATTGAGTACGGAACCTGTCCCCCTGCCCCCCGCTTGCCAAGCCCGAATCACGGGAGCACTATCCTCGCTCAAAGGCTCCTCGCCGGCGAAAACCGGGAGGGGCCTTTTCGAGTCTGGAGGCGCCGAGCGCGCGCGAACTGAATGTCTGTGAATCGCCAGGGCCACATCCGTCTGACCTCCCATCCGGGATCAGGCGCGCCTACCCGTTTTCCGCTGACCTGGGGCGCGGCGACCGCCCGCGAGCGGGGTCCGGTGGTCGCCACCGTCAACGCCGGCAGCGACCGCAACGCCATCGGCGCCCACGGCGGCGCCTATTCGATCTACCGCAGCCTGGCGATCGCCTCGGGCGCCCTGAACCCGCTGGTCCGTCCCGACCTGACCGACACCTCGCCGGTCGTCGAGATCGGCCCGTTCGGCCAGTGGATGGACCCGCACAGGATCGTCTCGCTCGATCCCTGGGGCCACCGTATCCAGCAGGACTTCGCCGCCGAGGTGGCCGAGGGCGTCGACATCCGGCCGACCATCGCCATCACCAAGGCCCGCCTGACCCTGCCCGAGATCAGCGACGCCATCGACGCCGGCCGCCTGACGGTCGACGGCACGGTGGTCCACGAGACCCGCGATGTGGCGGTGACCAAGGCCGCGCTGGACCCGGTCTGGTACCTGCCCGGCATCGCCGAGCGGTTCGAGGTCGACGAGACCACCCTGCGCCGCACCCTGTTCGAACAGACCGGCGGCATGTACCCGGAATTGGTCACGCGGCCGGACATCAAGGTGTTCCTGCCCCCGATCGGCGGCATCACCCTCTACATCTTCGGCGACCCGGCCGCGATCGCCGACCCGGCCCGCCGCCTGACCTGCCGCGTCCATGACGAGTGCAACGGAAGCGACGTGTTCGGCTCCGACATCTGCACCTGCCGCCCCTACCTGATCCACGGGATCGAGGAGGCCGTGCGCGAGGCCCAGAACGGCGGCGCAGGCCTGATCGTCTACAATCGCAAGGAAGGCCGGGCGCTCGGCGAGGTGACCAAGTTCCTCGTCTACAACGCCCGCAAGCGCCAGCCCGGCGGCGACCAGGCGGCGACCTATTTCGAGCGCACCGAATGCGTCGCCGGGGTCCAGGACGCCCGCTTCCAGCAGCTGATGCCGGACGTGCTCCACTGGCTGGGGATCAGGCACATCGACCGGTTCGTCTCGATGTCGAACATGAAGCACGACGCCCTGGTCGAGGGCGGCCTGACCATCGGCGAACGCGTGCCGATCCCCGACTATCTGATCCCGGACGACGCCAGCGTGGAGATGGAGGCCAAGAAGGCCGCCGGCTACTTCACCCCCGAAGGCGCGCCCTCGGCGGAAGACCTGAAGAAGACCGTGGGGCGGGACCTTGGGGAGTTCTGACGCCGCCGGGGACATGTACCGCAGGTACGTGTCCCCCAAACGGTTCTGCTCGATCAGGGGACACGTACCTGCGGTACATGTCCCCGGGTATGCCGATGACTGACACCGCCGCCGCCCGCACCCTCCTCGCCGCCGCCGCCGTGCGCGAGCGGGCGCATGAGATGCTGGCCATCGCCGAGGCCGGCGGCCTGAGCGACTGGCGCGTGGATCTGGCACGGCTGCCGGCCACCGCCGACATCGTCGCGGATGTGATCCGTAACCTGTACCCGACACTGCAGGTGCCGTTCCACGCCCGCTGGCGGCACTTCGTCGTCGGGGGGCGCGACCTGTGGGCCGAGATGGCCGCGACAACGGACTGGCCGGACGCGAACGCGAAGGCCCGCGCCGCCTTCGACCTGGCGATCACCTCCGTCCTGCTGGATGCCGGCGCCGGGCCGTCCTGGCGGTTCCTCGACGCGCCGACCTGCACCGAGACCAGCCGCTCCGAGGGACTGGGCGTCGCCAGCCTGCGGCTGTTCCAGTCGGGCGCCCTCTCCAGCGACGGGCATCGTCCGTGTGCGGATGGCCTGACCGAACTGACCGCTGCGACGCTCGCCGACGCCTTCCAGGTCACCGACGCCAACCCGCTGGTCGGCCTTGAGGGCCGCGCGGCGCTGCTCCGGCGTCTGGGCGCTGCGGTCGGCCGGCCCGGCGACCTGTTCGACGTCATGGCCGCCCGCGCCGAAAACGGCCGGCTGCCGGCGCCGGTCATCCTCGAGGTTCTGCTCGAAAGGCTCGGCCCGATCTGGGAGAACCGCCTGACGCTCGGCGGCGTGCCGCTCGGCGACACCTGGCGCCACCCGGCGATCAAGCGCGACGACGCCACCGACGGCCTGGTCCCGATCCACAAGCTCTCGCAGTGGCTGGCCTACAGCCTGATCGAGCCCCTTGAGGAGGCCGGGATCACCGTCCACAGCCTCGACGGCCTGACGGGCCTGGCGGAGTACCGCAACGGCGGCCTGTTCATCGACGACGGCGTGATGGTCCTCAAGGACCCGGCCGATATGGGCCGCACCCACGCCGTCGGCGACCCGCTGGTGGTCGGCTGGCGCTCGATGACGGTGGCGCTGCTCGACCGCATCGCGCCGCTGGTCCGCGAGCGGCTGGGCGTGGCCGAGGCCGACTTCCCGCTGGCCCGCGTGCTCGAAGGCGGCACCTGGGCCGCCGGCCGCGTGCTGGCCCGCGAACGGCGCGAGGGCGGCGGACCGCCCCTGACCATCACCAGCGACGGGACCGTCTTCTGATGCGCAGCTATCAAGGCGTGACTGTCGTCGACCACCCGCTGGTGCAGCACAAGCTGAGCCGGATGCGCGACCGCACAACCTCGACGAAGACCTTCCGTGAGCTGATGAGAGAGATCTCGACCCTGCTCTGCTACGAGGTCACCCGCGACCTGGCCCTCACGGACCGCGCGGTCGAGACGCCGCTGGAGACCACGACCGCCCCCGAAATCGCCGGCAAGAAGCTGGTCTTCGCCCCGATCCTGCGGGCCGGGGAGGGGATGCTGGAGGGCATGCTGACCCTCGTCCCGTCCGCCCGCGTCGCCCACATCGGCCTCTACCGCGACCCCGGCACCAGGGCCGCAGTCGAGTACTATCTCAAGGTCCCCGAGACGATGTCCGAGCGTCAGGTCATCGTCATCAACCCCCTGCTGGCTACCGGCGTCACCGCCTGCGCCGCGGTCGAGCGGCTGAAGGAGGAGGGCGCGAAGGACCTGCGCTTCGTCTGCATTCTCACCTGCCCCGAAGGCATCGAAGCCCTCCGCGGCGAGCATCCGGACGTGCCGATCTGGACGGCGGGGATCGATCGCGGGCTGGACGAGCGCGGGTTTATCCTGCCGGGGCTGGGGGATGCGGGAGATCGGCTGTACGGGACCAGATAGCCTCAAGGAAGACCACGCCCTGATGTCTTGACGGCCAGCTTGCTCCGGCGACGACCTTGGTCAAGGACGGCCCTCCGGGCCGCCGCTCCGCGGCCGCGAAGCGGTCCTTGACGAAGGCCGACGCCCGGAGCGGACAATTCCATCAAGGTCTTCAGGGCTCTTTGTCATCGCGACGCGCAACCAACTGTCATCCCGGACGGCCCGAAGGGGCGATCCGGGACCCAGATCAAATCCCTGCCTGCGTGCGTGAAGCCGAGTCTGGGTCCCGGCTCTGCGCTGTGCTCCGGCCGGGATGACAGTGTTGGGAGGGGTCGCTACCTTCCCCCCATGAACGAAGCCTTCGAAACCCTGCTCGTCGACACCCCCGCCGAGGGCGTGCTGGTCGTCACCCTGAACCGCCCGGCCGCCGGCAATTCGCTCTCAACCCGGATGGCGGAGGAACTGCTCACCCTCTGGACGGACCTCGCCCGGCCCGGCGCCACCCGCGCCATCGTCCTGACCGGCGCGGGCGACAAGATCTTCTGCGCCGGCGCAGACCTGAAGGAGCGCGACGGCATGACCGACGCGCAGTGGAAGGCCCAGCACGTCCTGTTCGAGACCATGCGCGACGCCCTGGTCGCCCTGCCGGTTCCGGTGATCTGCGCGGTGAACGGCGCGGCCTACGGCGGCGGGTTCGAGATCGCGCTGAACTGCGACCTGATCTACGCCGCCGACAGCGCCCGCTTCGCACTGCCGGAGGTCAAGCTGGGCATCATGCCGGGGCTGGGCGGGGTGCAGAACCTGGTCCGCGCTGCCGGCGAGCGGCGGGCGCGGGAGATCCTGCTGACGGGCGATCCTTTCACGGCGGCGCAGGGTCTCCAGTGGGGCGTGATCAACGCCGTCTGGAATCCCGCCGGCCTGATCCCCGAAGCCGTCGACCTCGCGGGACGCATCGCCGCCAACGCCCCGCTGTCGGTGAGAAACATCCGCCGTGTGGCGCGCGAGACGGTGGTCCTCTCCGGCGCCGAGGCCATCGCCGTCGAACTGGCCGCCTACAACGAGCTCACCCCCACGGAAGACCGCCGCGAAGGCGTCGCGGCCTGGGGGGAGAAGCGGAAGGCCCAGTGGAAGGGGCGGTAGGGGAAAACCTGCCTCTCCCGGAGGGAGAGGTGGCCCGGCGGAGCCGGGTCGGAGAGGGAGGAACAGGCGGCGGAAACACGCGCGCTGAACCTTCCACCAGCGGCGTCTCCCTCTCCACCATGCTCCGCATGGTCCCCCTCTCCCTCCGGGAGAGGATTGACGATGCTGCCAACACCCCCTGACCAGCCCCGCCCGACTCCCCTATATCTCTCCCCGTGACCTCGCCCTCCGACACAGCCCCGGCCCTCACCGGCGCCGCCCTGATCGCCGACCACGCCAAACGGCTGCCGGACGCGCCGGGCGTGTACCGGATGATCGGCGAGGGCGGGGAGGTGCTCTATGTCGGCAAGGCGCGCTCGCTGAAGAAGCGGGTGATCCAGTACGCCCAGGGGCGGTTCCACACCAACCGCATCGCCCACATGGTCGACCTGACCCGGTCGATGGAGTTCGTCTCGACCCGCACCGAGACCGACGCCCTGCTGCTCGAGATCAACCTGATCAAGCAGATGAAGCCGCGCTTCAACGTGCTGCTGCGCGACGACAAGAGCTTCCCCGAGATCGTCATCCGCCGTGATCACGCAGCCCCGCAACTGCGCAAGCATCGCGGCGCGCACACGATCAAGGGCGACTATTTCGGACCGTTCGCCTCGGCCGGGGCGGTCAACCGCACGCTCAACACCCTGCAGAAGGCCTTCCTGCTGCGGTCCTGTTCCGACAGTGTCTACGACAGCCGCACCCGGCCCTGCATGCTGCACCAGATCAAGCGCTGCGCCGCGCCCTGCACCGGCCTGATCGCGCTGGACGACTATGCGAAGCTGGTCGAGGAGTCCGAGGCCTTCCTGCGCGGCAAGAGCCGGGCGGTGATGCAGCGGATGTCCGAGGCGATGCAGGCCGCATCCGATGACCTGGAGTTCGAGCGCGCCGCCCGGCTGCGCGACCGGATTCGCGCCCTGTCATCGGTGGCCCAGGAGACCCAGGTCAATCCGGAGACGGTCGACGAGGCCGACGTCTTCGCGCTGTTTGCCGAGGGCGGCCAGGCCTGCGTCCAGGTGTTCTTCTTCCGCGCCGGCCAGAACTGGGGCAACCGCGCCTACTTCCCGCGCGTCGACAAGTCCGACGGCGACGCTGAGGTGATGAGCGCGTTTCTGGGCCAGTTCTACGACGACCGGCCGATCCCGCGGTCGATCCTCGTCAACGTCCAGCCGTTCGAGCACGAGCTGTTCGCCGAGGCCTTCAGTATGAAGGGCGGCCGCAGGATCGAGATCGTTCAGCCGAAGCGGGGCGAGAAGAAGCAGCTGGTCGACCAGGCGGTCAACAACGCCCGCGAGGCGCTGGGCCGCAAGATGGCCGAGAGCTCCGCCCAGGGGAAACTGCTGACCGGCGTTGCCGAGGCGTTCGGGCTCGACACCACGCCCGAGCGGATCGAGGTCTACGACAACAGCCACATCCAGGGGACCAACGCGGTCGGCGGCATGGTCGTGGCCGGGCCGGACGGCTTCCAGAAGAACCAGTACCGCAAGTTCAACATCAAGGGGACCGAGCTCACCCCCGGCGACGACTACGGCATGATGAAGGAGGTGCTGCGGCGCCGCTTCGCCCGCCTGGTCAAGGAAGAGGAGGAGGGCGACGACAGCGCCCGCCCCGACCTGGTGCTGATCGACGGCGGCAAGGGCCAGCTCGACGCTGTGCTGGAGGTGATGGCCGACCTCGGCGTCGACGACATCGCTGTGGTCGGGGTGGCCAAGGGCCCGGACCGCGACGCGGGGCTGGAGCGGTTCTTCATGCCCGGCAAGACGCCCTTCATGCTCGAGCCCAAATCGCCGGTGCTGTACTACCTCCAGCGCCTGCGCGACGAGGCGCACCACTTCGCCATCGGCGCCCATCGCACGCGCCGCTCGATGGACATGAAGAAGAACCCGCTCGACGAGATCGACGGCATCGGCCCCGGCCGCAAGCGCGCCCTGCTGCATGCCTTCGGCTCCGCCCGCGAGGTCGGCAAGGCGACCGTCGGCGACCTGATGAAGGTCGACGGCGTCAGCGAACCCCTGGCCCAGCGGATCCACGACTACTTCAGAAAATGATCCCCCTCCCCGGCAAGCCGGGGAGGATCGGCCAAGGGATTTGGCCCCCGCCAAAAAACCCGCTAGTCACGCGGCATGAAACATCTTCCGAACCTCATCACCGGCCTGCGGCTGGTCCTGACGCTGGTCGTCTTCCTGGCGATGCTGGGCCTCGCGTCGCAGCCGATCATCATGTGGCTGGTGTCGACGGGGATCGATCCGCAGCTGGTGCAGACCGGCTTCTACTTCACCGCCTTCTGGGGCTTCGCCATCGCGGCCATCACCGACTTCTTCGACGGCTGGCTGGCGCGCAAGTACAAGGTCGAGAGCACGCTCGGCGCCATCCTCGATCCGATCGCCGACAAGGTTCTGGTGGCCGGGGCGGTCGTCGGCCTGGCGGTTCTGGGATCATGGATGGTCGGCCTGGCCGGCGGTCTGATCCTGTTCCGGGAGTTCGCGGTCAGCGCCCTGCGCGAGACGCTGGCGCCGAAGGGCCTGACCCTGCCGGTGACCCTGCTGGCCAAGTGGAAGACGACGCTGCAACTGCTGGCGCTCGGCGGCCAGCTGTTCGTCGGCGGCTGGATCGCCTGGGGCCTGCCCCGCGACCCGGCCCTGGCCCAGCAGGCCACCATGGCGGCCGACATCGTGCTCTGGCTGGCCGTCGCGGTGACGATCTGGACCGGCGTCGAGTATGCCCTCGCGGCCCGGAAGACGCTGAAGACCTGACCTGGATCATGGCGGCCGGCGATCGTCTCGCCGAGGGTGATGTCAGGGGCCAGCCTTCCGGGTCGGCTCCCGTCAGGAATGCCCAATGTCCGCCATGCATCGCTTGCGGCTCTACCACGCTGCTCTCGCCGTCATTGTCATCTTCGCCTTCTTCAGTCCCGAATGGGGGCGACTGCACCTGTGGCTGGGCTACGGCGTCGGCGCGATGATCCTGGTCCGGCTGCTCCTCGCCCTGACCGGCGCGCGGCAGCTCGGGCTTTCGCGCTTCTATCCCGAGTTTCACGGGCTGAAGCTCGATAACCTGTTCGCGCACCCGGTCATAAGCCGGGTGCTCCTGATGAGCATCGCGGTCGCGCTGATCGGCGTCACGGGAACCGGCATCGCAATGGACGGCGGACGCTTGTTCGGCCTGTCTCAATCCCCCGGCCGGGCCCCGGCGTCGGCGACCCAGGGTGTCGAACAGTATGGCGAAGAGGGCGACGAAGGGGGCGATGAAGGCGAAGGCGAAGAAGACGGCCCGCTGGGCGAGGCGCACGAACTGCTCGGCAACCTGCTGATGGGGCTCGTCGGCGCCCATGTCGCCTATCTGATCGCCTTCAAGCGCCCGGTCGCCCGGTTCATGCTCTTTATCCCGTCCCGGAAGCCACCGGCCTGACCCGTCGTCAGGGCAGCGGAATAAACTCGCCGTCGTCGAGGTCCGGCAGCTTCATCCGGCCGGCGCGCCAGTCGGCCTTGGCCTGTTCGATGCGGTCCTTGCTCGACGAGACGAAGTTCCACTCGATGAACCGTTCGCCGACGGGTTCGCCGCCGATCAGGATCACGCTGGCGGCGGTCAGGGCCTTGACCGGCACGGTCTGGCCCGGCACGAAGACGACCATCTGGCCTTCGCTGATGGTCCGGTTGTCGACTTCGATACTGCCCTTGGCGACATAGGCCGCTCGCTCGGGATACTCGGCGGGCAGGCCGGCGGTGACGCCCTCGGCCAGTTCCCAGTGCACATAGAACAGCGGCGAAAACACCGGCACGCTCGCCGTGACGCCGAACGCCGAGCCGGCGACCAGCCGCGCCGTCATGCCGTCGCCGGCATAGAACGGCAGGTCCTCATTGCCGGCATGGTGCGAGAAGGCCGGGGCGGTTTCCTCCGCTTCATTCGGCAGGGCCAGCCAGGTCTGGATGCCGTCCATCCGGCCGCCATGCTCGCGCAGCCCCTCGAACCGCTCGGAGTGGGTGATCCCGCTGCCGGCGGTCATCCAGTTGACCTCGCCGGGCCGGATCACGATGTCCGAGCCGACGCTGTCGCGGTGGGTCATCTCGCCATTGAACAGATAGCTCAGGGTCGACAGGCCGATGTGCGGATGGGGCCGCACGTCGACACTGCGCGGGAAGCCGGGCTGGAAGTCCGCCGGGCCCATGCGGTCGAAGAAGATGAACGGGCCGACCATCCGCCGCGCCGCCTGCGGCAGCACCCGGCCCACCTCGAACCCGCCGAGATCGCGCCGGTGCTGGTCAAGGATGAGGTCGATCATGGGGAGGGCTCCGGGGCTGTGGCGTGCCGGCCGCGAAGATGGCGTGTCCCCTGGCGAAGCGGAAGAGGGCGCTTCAGGGCGTCGCGGGTCTAGCCGTGCGGGCTGACATAGGGGCTGACCATCCCGAGCGGCACGGCGGTGGTGTTCTTCACGCCGCGGATCACGATGCGGCTCTCGATGTTCGACACCAGCCCCAGCGACAGGATCTTTTCGCGCAGGAAGTCGTCGAAGGCATGCATGTCTCGCGTGATCACCCGCAGCTCATAGTCCGCGGCGCCGGTGACGGTGGCGCACTGCACGACCTCGGCCCACTTCACGACGTTGGTCTCGAACTGTTCGAGGTTCTCCTTGGTCGGCAGCGACAGCTTCACGGTGCAATAGACCTCGAAACCCAGGCCCAGTTGCTCGCGGTCGAGGATGGTCACCCGGCGCTGGATGATGCCGGCGTCTTCGAGCCGCTTGATCCGCCGCCAGCAGGGGCTGGAGCTGAGGCCCACGCGCTCGGCGATCTCGGCGACGGACAGGCTGGCGTCGTGCTGGATGAGATCGAGAATCTTTGCGTCAACCGCGTCAAGCTGCTCGGCCAAACCTTTTTCCCCCAATATGCCGTTCCGCGCCCTGATCGTGCCGAACAGCACGGTGAATGGGGCACGGCTTTGGCAAGCAATTTCGCCGTGCTTATATGATCTTGCAAGCTGAACCGAGCCCGCCACAGGAAAGATTTTTCAATGCGCCACGACAATGTGACGCTGGACGACAAATATCTGCTCGAAAACGGCCGGGCGTTCATTACCGGCGTGCAGGCATTGATCCGTGTCATGCTCGACCGTCGACGCCTGGATTTGCGCGACGGGCTGAATACGGCGGGGTTCGTTTCCGGCTATCGCGGCTCGCCCCTGGGCGGGCTGGACCAGCAGGCCGCCAGGGCGCGCAAGCTGCTCACCGGCCATGAGATCGTCTTCAAGGAAGGCCTCAACGAGGACCTGGCCGCGACGGCCGTCTGGGGCAGCCAGCAGGCGAACCTGTTTCCCGGCGCGAAGTACGACGGCGTCAGCGCCATGTGGTACGGCAAGGCCCCGGGTGTCGACCGCACGGGCGACGTCTTCAAGCACGCCAACTTCGCCGGCACCACGCCGAAGGGCGGCGTCATCGCCGTCGCCGGCGACGACCACAACTGCAAGTCCTCGACCCTGCCGTCGCAGTCCGAGTACGCCTTCCAGGACTTCGAGATGCCGGTCCTGTCGCCGGCCGACGTGCAGGAGGTGCTCGACTACGGCCTGCTCGGCCTGTCGATGTCGCGCTTCAGCGGCCTGTGGATCGGGCTGATTGCGCTCGCCGACACCATGGACAGCGGCGTGACCATCGACGTCTCGCTGGACCGTCACAAGCACATCGTTCCGGACAATTTCGCCCTGCCGCCGGGCGGCCTGCATATCCGGGCCAAGGACCAGCCGATGGACAAGGAGCTGCGGCTCCGCAACTACCGGATCCCTGCCGCCCTGGCCTTCGCCCGCGCCAACGGCATCGACCGCGTCGCCCTGGCCGCGCCGCGTCCGCGCCTGGGCATCGTCTGCTCGGGCCAGGCCTACAAGGACGTGCTCGAAGCCTTCCAGGCGATGGATCTCGGCCTCGACGAGGCCGCCGCCCTCGGCGTTTCGATCTACAAGGTCGGCATGCCCTGGCCGCTGGAGCCGCAAGGCCTGCGCGCCTTCGCCGCCGGCCTCGAGACCCTGATGTGCATCGAGCACAAGCGCCCGCTGATCGAGGACCAGGCCCGCGCCGCCCTCTATGATCTGCCCGCCCACGCCCGGCCCAGGATCATCGGCAAGAAGGACGAGCACGGGCGGCCGCTGATGGAGCAGACCGGCTCCCTGACCGTCGCGGCGATCGCGCTGGACCTCTACAACTATCTTCCGGACGGCCCCCATCGCCAGCGGGCCCAGGCCTACCTCGACAAGGTCAGCGCCGCCTCGATGGCCGCCGTCACCCTGGCCAGCGACCAGCAGCGCAAGCCGTTCTTCTGCTCGGGGTGCCCGCACAACACCTCGACCCGCCTGCCGGAGGGCAGCCGGGCGCTGGCCGGGATCGGCTGCCACTACATGGCCGGGTTCAACGACCCCTCGACCGACCTCAACACCCATATGGGCGGCGAGGGCCTCACCTGGGTCGGCGCCGCGCCGTTCACCAGTGAAAAGCACGTCTTCCAGAACCTCGGCGACGGCACCTACAACCACTCCGGCTCGCTGGCGATCCGGGCGGCGATCGCGGCCGGGGCCAACATTACCTACAAGCTGCTGTTCAACGACGCCGTCGCCATGACCGGCGGCCAGGCGGCCGAGAGCGGCTTCACCCCGGCCCAGATCACCCGCCAGCTGGCCAGCGAAGGCATTACAAAGACGGTCGTCGTGGTCGACGAGCTGGAGCGCTACGCGGGCGTGACCGACCTGGCGCCGGGCGTCGAGGTTTTCCCGCGGTCGGACCTGATGAAGGTCCAGCGCATGCTGCGCGACACGCCCGGCGTGACGGTGCTGCTCTACGACCAGACCTGCGCCACTGAAAAGCGCCGCCGCCGCAAGCGCGGCACGATGGAGAAGGCCCCGCGCCGCGTCTTCATCAACCCGCTGGTCTGCGAGGGCTGCGGCGACTGTTCGGTGAAGTCCAACTGCGTCTCGGTCGAGCCGCTGAACACCGAGTTCGGCCGCAAGCGCAAGATCAACCAGTCGACCTGTAACCAGGACTACAGCTGCGTCGACGGCTTCTGCCCGTCGTTCATCACCCTAGAGGGCGCCGAGAACGCCACGCGGGAAAAGTTGGCGGCCCTGACCGCTGACGCGACCCCGCTGCCCGAGTTCGAGCCGCTGGTCGGGGTGCGGCGCATCCTGTTCACCGGCATCGGCGGCACCGGGGTGACCACGGTCGCCTCGATCCTGGCCATGGCCGCCCATGTCGACGGCCGCGCCGCCAGCGTGGTCGACATGACCGGTCTGGCCCAAAAGGGCGGCTCGGTGTTCAGCCACGTCAAGATCGGCGAGCGCGAGGACACCATCGTCGGCGGCCGCGTGCCGGCGGCCTCGACGGACGTGCTGATCGCGTGCGATCTGCTGGTGGCCGCCAGCCCGGAAGGCCTGGCGCTGTTCTCCAAGAAGACCACCCGCGCCTTCGGCAACGCCGACTTCTCGCCGACGGCCGACTTCGTCACCAACCGCGACGTCCGCTTCGACACCGCCGGCATGGCCCGCAAGGTCGCCGCGGCGACGAAGAGCTATGACGCCTGCCCCTCGCAGGCGCTGGCCGAGGGCAAGCTGGGCGACGGCATCTACGCCAACATGATCATGCTCGGCTTCACCTGGCAGAAGGGCGTGATCCCGATCTCCAGCCGCGCCATCTACCGCGCGATCAAGCTGAACGGCGTGGACTACGAATCCAACCTCCAGGCCTTCGAGGTCGGCCGGAAGGCGGCGATGGATCCGGAGTTCAAGGGCCAGCCCGAGGACGACGTCGCCACGCCCGAGACGATGGCGCTGGACGACCTGATCGCCAGGCGCACGGCCGAGCTGACCGCCTATCAGAACGCGGCCTACGCCGACCGCTACGCGAAGCGGGTGGCCCAGGTGCGCGTCGCCGAGACCGCTCTGGGCGGCGAGGTCCTGACGCGGGCCGTGGCGACCAATCTCTACAAGCTGATGGCCTACAAGGACGAGTATGAGGTCGCGCGGCTCTACACCGACGGCCGGTTCGCCTCGGAGCTCGCCGGCACCTTCAAGGGCGGCAAGCTCAAGGTCTGGATGAGCCCGCCGCTGATCGCGCCCAAGGGGCCGGACGGCAGGCCGAAGAAGATCGCCCTCGGCGGCTGGATGATCGACCTGGTCTTCCCTATGCTGACCCGGATGAAGGGCCTGCGCGGCGGTCCGCTGGACATCTTCGGCATGACCGAGGAGCGCCGGATGGAACGTGGCCTGATCGTCTCCTACGAGGCCCAGCTGGATCGACTGCTGGCCGGCCTTACGGCGGAACGCCTCGCGCTCGCCGCCCGCATCGCCGCCGTCCCGCAACAGATCCGCGGCTACGGCCATGTGAAGGACGCGGCGGTGAAGGTGGCGAAGGCGGACGAGGCGGCGCTCTGGGCGCAGTGGGGGTAGGCTGATCGGGGACATGTACCGAAGGTACGTGTCCCCTAAACCCTGCGGCCACTCGATTGAGGGACACGTACCTGCGGTACATGTCCCCGCGCTCAATGACACTTGCCCCTTGGCCGTCAGGACATCAGGAGCAGGTCCGCCAACGTCCTTCCTCTCCCTCACGGGAGAGGACAGGTCGTCTCACCCCATCCTCCCCCTCCAGTACGCCTCCGCCAGCGCATGCGGTGTCATGTGTGCCCGCTCCAGGGGCGTGAACCCCGCGGGCGGCGACCAGTCCGGGCCGACCGGATCCACCCGCAACACCTCGGCATAGCGCACGGGCGCCAGCTCCGGCCCGTCCGCCCACCAGACCGCCGGCCCGGTCAGGCCGCGGGCCCGACGCAGATTTCGGGCGGCCAGCGCCGTGGCATGGCTGAGCACCCCGATGAGCACGCCGTCCCGCGTTCGCTTCGGCAGGCCCAGCGGCTCTGGATGTCCGCCCCAGGCCAGCAGCGACTGCGC
>CAIOHT010000008.1 GCA_903858185.1 uncultured Caulobacterales bacterium | reverse complement strand
TCGAACTTGTCGACCGCCTTCATCAGGCCGATGTTGCCCTCCTGGATCAGGTCGAGGAACTGCAGGCCGCGGTTGGTGTATTTCTTGGCGATGGAGATCACGAGGCGCAGGTTGGCCTCGACCATTTCCTTCTTGGCCTGACGGGCTTCGCGCTCGCCCTTCTGGACCGTCTGGACGATGCGGCGGTAGTCGTCGATCGGCACACCGGTCTCGGTGGCCAGGGCGGCGACTTCCTGGCGGATGTCGCGGATCGAGGAGTCGTCGTTCTCGCTGAACTTGGTCCAGCGCACGCCCAGCGCCTTGACCTTTTCCGACCAGTTGGGATCGAGCTCGGCGCCGAAATAGGCCTTGAGGAACTCGGCACGGCTGATGCCGTAGCTGTCGGCCAGGCGCAGCAGGCGGCCTTCCAGCGCGATCAGGCGACGGTTGATCGCATAGAGCTGATCGACCAGGGCCTCGATGCGGTTGTTGTTCAGCTTGAGGGTCTTCAGGCGCGTGACGATGGCCAGCGAGGCGGCCTCATAGGCCTTGCGATCCTCGTCCTTGAGGTCGCCGCCCTTGAGCCGGCGCTCGACGAGCTTTTCCTGCAGGCGTCTGAAGGCGTCAAACTCGGCGGCGATGGCGTCCAGCGTCTCCATGACGCTTTCGCGCAGTTCGCCTTCCATGGCGCTGACGGTCGGACCGGCGCCGTCATCGAAATCGTCGTCGTCGTCCTCGCCCTCGGGCTTCTCCTCGCCCTCGACCGCTTCCTTGGGCTCGGCCGGCTCGGCGTCCTCGGTGGGCACGATCACCGGCGCAGCCGGGAACATCACGCCGTAGGTGCCTTCCAGGTCGATCACCTCGCGCAGCAGGATCCGGCCGGTGCCGAGCTCCTCGCGCCACACCATGATGGCCTCGAACGTCAGGGCGCTTTCGCACAGGCCGCGGATCATCGTGTCGCGGCCGGCCTCGATACGTTTGGCGATGGCGATTTCGCCCTCGCGCGACAGCAGTTCGACGCTGCCCATCTCGCGCAGATACATCCGCACGGGGTCATCGGTGCGATCGTAGGCGCCCTTGGTCTCGGCTTCTGTGACGATCGCCGTCTCGCCGGCCGCGACCACCTCGCCGCCCTCGCCCTCGGCCGCGTCTTCCTCGGCCTCGACAACGTTGACGCCCATCTCCGACAGCATGGCCAGCGTGTCCTCGATGGACTCGGAGGTCACCTCCTCGCTGGGCAGCACCTTGTTCAGCTCGTCCATCGTGACGTAGCCGCGGGCTTTCGCCTGCTTGATGAACTTCTTGACCCCGGCGTCGGTGAGGTCGAGCAGCGGGCCGTCCTTTTCGGGGGCCTCGGGCGCGTCGGTCTGGTCGGTGGCGGTCGTGCTCATTGCGATCTCCGGCGGGCCGCGGCGGGGGATGCGGGACGCCTACAAAATTCGGTCGTGACGCGACTAAGCGTCTCAGGGAGAGGTTTCACCGTCCGTCCACAGGGTTCCCGAGCGAACCGAGCGCTTGAGGGTATCCCGTTCAGCCTTGAGCCGCTCCAGCGCCGCCATGTCTGATCGCCCGCCCAGGTTGCCCTTGGCGGAGGATACGGCAGCCTCGAGCGCAGCCAATCGGTTCAGAACCTCAAAAGCGTACGTCCACTGGGACCTGGCGGTGGCGAGGGTGACATCCTGTTTCAGGAAGGGCGCGCCTGCTTGAGCAGCGGCCCGGTCGATGTCAGTCAGCAGCCCGGCAAATCCACGTTCCCGCAGATGGCGGTTGAGAGCCCCTGAGTCAAGGTGATCAGCGTCGAGACGAAGGCGAATGATTTCAGCGGCCAGCGCTGAAAGCGCCGGATCGCCGAACCCTGCGCGCTCGAAGGTCTCCAGATGATCATCGAGCCTGTGAGGATCATCGAGCACACCGCGCGCCAGGGCGGCGGCCAGGGGATCGAGCGCCGTCGACAGTCGCTTGGCTGCCGCCTTGCCTTCGGGCGTCGGAAACGTGGCCTCGAAGAGCGGTCCCGGACGACCGCCGGGCTTCCACGGGCGGTTCGGGACGAACGGTTGCCGCGCACCCTGCTGGGGCTTCTGGAAGAGGGCGTCGAACCGGCCCAGCAAGTCATCGCGATAGGCCTGGGCCAGGTCCTTGTCGGCAATGGTGTTGGCCCGCTCGCGCAGCCGCGCCTTCAGGCCGGCCTTTCGCTCCGGCGAGTCGAGCGGCTCCTGGTCGCGCTCGCGGACGAACAGCGCGTCGGCGAACGGCGTGGTCTGGGCGAGCTGGGCGCGCAGGGCCGCCGCCCCCTGCTCGCGCAGGACATCGTCGGGATCCTTGCCGCCGGTGACGATGGCGAAGCGGAAGCTCTTGCCCGGCTTGAGCAGCGGCAGGGCCCGGTCGATGACCCGGCTGGCGGCGCGGCGACCGGCGCCGTCGCCATCGAAACAGAGGGTCGGCTCGGGATGCAGCCGCCACAGCACCTCCATCTGCTCCTCGGTCAGGGCCGTGCCCATCGGCGCCACGGCCGCGACGCCCGCCCGTTGGCAGGCGATGACGTCCATATAGCCCTCGACCACCACCAGCGCGGCGTCCTCGCCATCGGCCGACGGCGGTCCGGCGTGCAGGATCTTGCGCGCCTCGTAGAGACCGTAGAGCAGCCGGCCCTTTGAGAAGATGCTGGTCTCGGGGCCGTTGAGGTATTTGGCGCGGGCCTCGGGGTCCATCGCCCGGCCGCCGAAGGAGACAGTCCGCCCCCGCTGGTCGGCGATCGGGAAGATGATCCGGTCGCGGAACCGATCGTAGGGCGCCCCGCCGTCCTCGGGTGCGATCAGCAGGCCGGTCTCGACCAGCTCGGCCGGACGGGCGCCCTTGGCGATCAGATAGTCCTTCAGGGCGGTGCGGCCCGACGGCGCGAAGCCCAGCCGGAAGCGGCCCCATTCGGATTCCGGCAGGCCGCGTCGGATCAGGGTCTCGCGGGCCTCCTTGCCGGCCGGGCGCCGCAGCTCGCCCTCGAACCAGCTGGCGGCCAGCTCGAGCCACTCGGCCAGGCCCTGGCGCTTCCTGTCCTGCTCGGCGGCCTGGGGATCGGGCGCGGGCATCTGCATGCCGGCCTCGCCGGCCAGCCGCTCGACCGCCTCGACGAAGCTGAGGCGCTCGGTCTCCTGCAGGAAGCTGATCAGGTCGCCGTGCTTGCCGCTGGAGAAGTCGTGGAAGAAGCCCTTGTCGTCGTTGACGAAGAAACTGGGCGACCGCTCCTTGGTGAACGGCGACAGGCCGACGAACTCGCGGCCCTGACGCTTCAGCTTCACGGTCTTGCCGATCACGTCCGACAGGCGGAGGCGCGACTTGATCTCTTCAAGGAAGCGGTCGTCGAAACGCATTTCGGCAGCATATCGCGGAAGGCGCTGCGTGGCGCTAGCCGCTCTGCAATTCCTTCTCCCGGAGGGAAAAGGTTATCGTCGGAGGCCCCTAGGCCGCCGCGCTGGGCCGGGCCTTCATGCGTTCGAACCAGGCGTTGACCCAGGCGGCCTCGGCCGGGATCGGCTGGCCAACGGAGGCGCCGAAGTCGAGGAAGGCAAACAGCAGCAGGTCCGCCAGGCTGAGGCGATCGCCGCAGACGAACGCGCGGCCAGTCATCTGGCCGTCCAGCCACAGGATCCGGTCGCGGGCGATGGCCTTCAGTTCGGCGGCGCCCTCGGCGCCGACGAGCTTCATGCGCGGCGCGAAAAGCCCCCGCCCTTCCGAAGCCCGGAAGCCGTTGGCCAGCGGCTCGCAGATGTTGAGGTCGATCCGGCGCGTCCACATGCGGGTTTCCGCCCGCTCTTCGGCGGTCGCGCCGACCAGCGACGGCGTCGGGTGCTTCTCCTCGAGGTATTCGCAGATGGCCGTGATCTCGGCGATCACCTGGCCGTCGGCCAGCTGCAGCGCCGGGGTCTGGCCGGCGACATTGACCTCGCCGCTGTAGGACGGCTGGCGGTTCTCGCCGCCCAGCAGGTCGATCTCGATGGTCGGAAGGGTCACGCCCTTCTCGGCGGCGAACATCCGGACCATGCGCGGGTTGGGGCCGATGGAGTTGTAGAGTTTCATGGTGCGTTTCCCTGTTCCGGTATCATTCAGCCGGCGGCGTAGCCGGCATAGCTGTCCTTCAGCGTCGCGTGATTCAGCAGCATCTCCGCCAGCTGGCGCGTGCCGGTGGCGTCGAAGATTCGGCTGCGGACCCAGTAGGACTCCGTGCGGCGGCTGTCGGCCAGGGCGGCGATCTCGCGGCGGATCAGATAGGTCTCGCCGACGAACAGCGGCCCATCGATCATGCGGATCTCCTGGTCGGCGAACAGACCGACGGCCGGGCCTTTCACCGGGAACTTCGCGCTGTGGCTCGAGTATTCCGCCAGCACGCTGACCATCTCCAGCGGGATGATCGCCCGACCCCAGGGCGAGGCGTCGGCGTCGCTGTACCAGGGCGAGGTCTCGGTGATCTTCGCCAGCTTGTCGTTGAGGGAGAAGGGGTAGAGCGCACCCATATGCTGGTCGGGGGCCATGGTCACCAGCTCGTCGACGGCGCCCTTCAGGCCGACCGTCAGGTCTTCGAGGATCAGCAGCTTGCCCGGCGGGCGCAGACCGGCCATGCGGGCTTCCAGCAGGGTCTGACCGTGGCCGGGGCCGATGCTGGCAGAGGCCTCCAGCACCGGCGTGCCGTCCGCCTTCTCGGCCCTGACCAGGGTGCGGGTCGCGCCCTCGGGCGGGATCTCGACGATGGCCCGGACCTCTTCGCCCTCGACGACCATGTTCTGGTAGTGGGCCGACAGGCAGCCGCGCTCGAACCAGGCATTGCCCCAGATCTTCGCCAGCAGCGGCGGGAACAGGCTGAAGTGGGTCGGACCCTCGATCGGCCCGGCGCGGAAGCCGAGCTTCTCGGCCATGGCGTCGTCGTGGATCGAGCTGTGGCCGCCGTATTCCTGGTCCTGCAGCATCTGGCGCGGCGCGCGCAGGGGACCCACGAGGGTCAGGGGCGTGTCGAAGCTCATGGTGGTTCTCCCGGGGCCGTTGCGGGGGTCACTTTGACCGCCGGGGGGCCGGGGCCGTCAAGCGCTGGCGGGCGAGCCCGAGGCGTTGACCGGCGGGCAAAACTGCGGACCACTGCCGCGATGACAGACACGACCTCCGCCGCCCGGCGCATCGGCCCCCTGCTGGCAACCATGCTTGTGGCGGGCAACATGATCGGCTCGGGAGTGTTCCTGTTGCCGGCGACGCTGGCGGCGATCGGCTCTTCCACCATCATCGGCTGGATCATCGCCTCAGGCGGCGCGATGCTGCTGGCGGGTGTGTTCGCCCTGCTGGCCATCCTCAAGCCCACGCCCGACGGACTGGTCGACTATCCCGCCCAGGGCCTGCATCCCTTCTTCGGCTTCGCCAACTGGCTGCTCTACTGGCTGGCCAACTGGGCGGGCGTTCCCGCCATCGCCCTGGCGATCACGGGCTACCTGTCGTTCTTCATTCCCGCCCTGAAGGAGCCCCTGGCCGGCGTCTGGTCGACGATCGGGTTCATCTGGCTGATGACCCTGGCCAACATCATCGGCGCACGGACCGTCACGCGCCTGGGCGGAATGACCCTGCTGATCGGCCTGGCGCCGATCATCGTGGCGACGGTGCTCGCGCTGATGGCCTTCGACGCCGACACCTTCGCGGCGGGCTGGAACGTCACCGGCAAACCGCTGCCGCAGACCGTTGGTGCGTCGCTGGCTCCGATCTTCTGGGCCTTCCTCGGGCTGGAAAGCGCCAGCATGGCCGCCGCCGTGGTCCGGGACCCCGAACGGAACATTCCGCGGGCGGCGCTCGGCGGCGTTGGCCTGGCCGCCTTGGTCTATATGGCGGCGTCGGTCGCCCTTATGGGCGCGATCCCCGCGGGGACGCTGGCCCAATCGGCGGCGCCGTTCGCCGACGCCATCGCCGTGCTGGCCGGACCCACCGCCGCCGCGGTCATCGCAGTCTGCGCCATGGTCAAGGCGGCCGGCACCCTCGGCGGCTGGATCCTCGTGACGGCCGAGGCCACGCGCAGCGGCGCGACGGCCGGATTCCTGCCAAAGGGCCTGTCCAGCCCCGATCCGGCCCGCGCGCCGGTCCGCGACCTGCTACTGACCGGCATGCTGATGTCGCTGGTTATCGCCTCCAGCATGTCGCCGACGCTGGGCAAGCAGTTCGGGGTGCTGATCAATATCGCCGTGAACCTGAGCATGGCCATGTACGCCCTCTGCGCCCTGGCGCTGGTGAGCTTTGCCCGACAGATCGCCGACCCGGGCAAGCGCCTGGCCGCGCGGGCCATGGCGCTCGGCGGCGCGGCCTTCTCGGTCTGGGTGGTGGCGGCCTCCGACCCGACCATGCTGGCGCCAAGCCTGTGGGCCTTTGCGGCGACCGTGCCGATGTACGGGCTGGTGGTGTTGGGGCGGCGGTTGAAGGCGAAAGCCTAGGCAGATTGCGTGGTTCGAGACGCTCGGCTGGGGCCTCGCTCCTCACCATGACGAACAACAGTGCAATCAAACCCTGCCCGTCATCCTGCGGAGCGATCCCTCAGGATCGCCTCTCGAAGGACGCACTCACCACGCCCACTGCCAGTCCTTCGCGCTGGCGCGACAGCCGCCGTCGGGCCAGCCTTTCCAGCCGCGGCCGCGGACGACACGGCCGGTGGCCAGCGCGGTCGGCTCGCCCTCCTTCAGCGCCACGCCGCCGTTGACCAGCACCCAGCGGACGCCGGTCGCGAACTGCTTCGGCGTCTCGTAAGTGGCCGTGTCGCCGATGGTCGCCGGATCGAAGATCACCACGTCCGCGAAATTGCCCGCCTTGAGCATGCCCCGGTCGCGCAGCCCGAGGTTCTGCGCCGGCAGGGCAGACAGGCGGCGGACGGCATCCGGCAGGGTCAGCGCCTTCTCTTCGCGCACATACCTGCCCAGCAGCCGGGCGACATTGCCGTAGGCGCGCGGGTGGGTGCTCGACCCGGCGAACACGCCGTCCGGCGTCAGGGCCGCCGCGTCCGAGCCGAAGCTCATCCACGGCAGGGCCACCTGCTTGCGGACGTTCTCCTCGCTCATCAGGAAATAGACCACCTGAACGCGGCTGCCGTCCTCGATGACGAGGTCGATCGCCGCGTCCTCGGGGCTGACGCCGCGCATCTTCGCCACCTCGGCCAGGGTCTTGCCGGTCAGGTGCTTGAGTTTCGGATTGCGGAAGCCGACCAGCAGTGTCCCCTCTGCGCCTGCGAACCGGTAGAGGTTCTCGAACGCCGGGCTGTCGACGCGCATCTCGGCGATCACCTCCCGGCGGGTGGCCGGGTCCTTGAGGCGCTTGATCCAGGCCTCACGACCGCCGGCCTGGACCCAGGTCGGCATGGCGGCGTCCAGGCCGGTGGAGCCGGCGGTGTAGGTGTACATGTCGGCGCTGATCCGCAGGCCAGAGGCGCGGGCGGCCTCGATCTTCGCGATGGCCGCGTCGATCTTGTGCCAGTTGGCCTTGCCGGCCGCCTTGAGGTGATAGATTTCGGCCGGCGCACCGGACCGGCGCGAGATCTCGATCAGCTCGTCGATGGCCTCCAGCAGCCGGTTGCCCTCGCTGCGCATGTGGCTGGTGTAGATCCCCCCGCAGCGGCCGGCCTCGGTGACCAGCGCGACCAGCTCGTCGGTGTCGGCATAGCTGCCGGGCGCATAGATCAGCGACGAGCCAACGCCCAGGGCGCCGTCCTCCATCGCCTGGACCACCAGCGCCTGCATCTTCGCCAGCTCGGCCGGCGACGGGTCGACGTCCTCCTCGCCCAGCACATGGGTCCGGACGGTCTCCGCACCGACCATCGAGGCGACGTTCTGGGCGATACCCATGGTCTCGAGCTTGCGCAGATACTCGTCGAGGGTCGCCCAGGTGACCGGGTACTTGATGTCGCCCTGCCGGTCGGTCTCCTGGCGGCGCATCTTCTCGTTCCACGGGCCCATCGAGGAGCCCTCGCCCATCACCTCCAGGGTCACGCCCTGCTTGAGGTCTGACAGGCCCCGGCCGTCAGCCAGCAGGCTCTCGGTGGCCCAGCTGAGCATGTTGATGAAGCCGGGCGAGACGGCCAGACCCGTGGCGTCGATCTCCGTGAGCCGCGTCCCGCGCAGCTTGCGCCCCACCGCGACGATCCGGTCGCCGCGGATGGCCACGTCGCCGACAAACGGTTGCCCGCCGGAGCCGTCGTAGACCGTGCCATTGCGGATCACGATATCGAACGGCGCCTGGGCCGAAGGGGTGGCGCAGGAGAGGAGCAGGAGGCTCAGGGCCAGACCGGCAACGGCGCGTATCATGCTCAAACTCCACTCCCCCTGGCGAAGGACAGGATGAGCGGATTTAGGCAAGGCTGTCGATCCATGCCGGAAGGTCGGCGATCGAGGCCAGTTCCACATAGCGCGCATGGTCAGACGGGGCGTTCGCCGCTTCGTGGGCCCAGACCAGCGGGTAGGGAATCAGCGCGCCCCAGCAGCCGGCCTCGATCGCCGGAATCACGTCCGACCGCACCGAGTTGCCGGCCATCACCGCCTGGGCCGGCCCGGTGCCGTGGCGGGTGAAGACGCGGCGATAGGTGTCTGCGTCCTTTTCACTGACGATCTCGACCGCCGCGAACAGGTCGCCCAGGCCGCTGGCGGCCAGCTTCTGCTCCTGGTGCAGCAGGTCGCCCTTGGTGATCAGCACCAGGCGATAGCGCTCCGACAGTTGCGCCAGGGCATGATCGACGCCCGGCAGCGGCTCGACCGGTTCGGTCAGCATCTCGCGCCCGGCGGCGAGGATCTCGCGGATCACGGAAGTCTCGACCGCCCCGTCGGTCAGCTCCATCGCCGTCTCGATCATCGACAGGGTGAAGCCCTTCACGCCGTAGCCGTAGAGCCGCAGGTTGCGCTTCTCGGTCTCGGCGAGCCGCGCCTCAAGCGTCGCCTCGTCGCAATGCGGGCTGAGCAGATCGGTGAACCGCTTGTGGGTCAGGCGGAACAGCGTCTCGTTGTGCCAGAGCGTGTCGTCGGCATCGAGGCCGACCGTGGTGATGGTCATGGGGGGCTTCCTACATGCCTTCTCCCGAGAGGATCAATGCGCCTTCACCACGCGCTCGCTACTGCCCGGATACTTCGCCAGCAGGGTTGTCGGGCGAGGTGGGCGGCCGACCAGGTCGCCGCCGCAGTTGGGGCAGCGACCCTCGAAGCGGGTTTCTGCACAGGCCGAGCAGAAGGTGCATTCAAAGCTGCAGATTCGCGCGTCGCCGGCGTTGGGCGCGAGGTCGCGATCGCAGCATTCGCAGTTGGGGCGCATCTGGAGCATCGGTCTCTCCTAGGGGGCGGCGGGCGCGGCGGCCACGGGCGGAGCGAGGGACGCGATGACGGCCAGGAACGCGGCCCTGGCCGCCGCATCGCCGCCCATGTTCCCGGCCGCGTTGGCGACCACCAGAACACCATTTCCGCTGTCCGGGAACAGGCAGATGAAGGCGAACCAGTTGCCGTCCGACCCGCCGTGCGTCAGCACCGGCCCCTGGCGGCCGGCGATGGCCGGCGGCGCGCCCCAGCCGAGGGCGTAGATGGTGTCCCCCTGCGGCGTATGGAGCAGCTTGTAGGTCTCGGCCCGGAGCAGCTTGCCGCGGCCCTGCTCGCCTTCCAGCTGGTCGACAGCGAACCTGCCCCAGTCAGCCAGCGACAGGCGCAGGCCTCCGGCCGGGGTGATGATCTGTGGATTGGCCTCGGCCGTCGTGGAGACGCGGCCGTCGAGATGGCCGAATGGCTCGCCGACGCCCGGCGCCTGACTGTAGTCGGCGGAGGTCATGCCCAGCGGCCTGAACACCTCCTCCTGCATCAGCTGTTCGAACGGCTTGCCCATCACCCGCTCGGCGATCACTCCGGCAATGATCAGGCCGGTGTTGGAGTAGCTCGACTCGCCGCGCGCCGGTCCAACCGGCGCCTCGGTCAGCGTCCGCTTCACATAGGCAAAGCGCTGTGCCGGGAGAGGCCGAGTGTCGTTGTAGAAGGTGTTGAAGAAGGCCATGTCGCCGGTGTTTTCCGGCAGGCCGGCGCGGTGCGACAGCAGCTCGAGCAGCGTCACATCCCGGTATTCCACGCGCATGTCGGCAGCCAGATCCGGCAGCATCTGCGACAACGGCGTGTCCCAGCGCAGCTTGCCGCGCTCCACCAACCGGGCGACCAGGGTCGCGGTCAGGGCCTTGGCGTCCGAGCCGATGTTCCAGCGGTCCGCCAGCCCGACCGGCGCCGGCTCGCCGATGCGGCGCAGGCCGCGCACCGCCTGGTCGACCACCTTGCCGTCACGGATCACCAGAATGCCCATGGCCGGGACGGCCTTGCCGTCCATCGCCTCGGCGAGAACCGCCGACAGCGGCCTCGGCGCCGCCTCCTCCGCCCGGGCGGGCGCGGCGGCGAGAATCAGCAGGACGAACAGGGCGGCGATACGGGTCATGGACAGGCCTCGGATTGAAGAGCGGACCTCTATGCGTGTCTCATGCGTGGGACAAGTGAAGCATTTTTCATGATGCTCGCCGGAGCGCAACGTGGGAGAGCCGCGTTTGGATTTGACCGATCTGGTCCGACTCACTACCAACGCGCCCGTTTGTCCATCCGCCAGGAACCGATCCCATGACGCAGACCCTGCTCCCCGGCGTCACCGGCGTTCTGGCGCTGGCCGATGGCACGATCCTGCAGGGGATCGGCGTCGGCGCGACCGGCGCTGCGGTCGGCGAGGTCTGCTTCAATACCGCCATGACCGGGTATCAGGAGATCCTGACCGACCCGTCCTACATGGCCCAGATCATCGCCTTCACCTTCCCGCATATGGGCAATGTCGGGACCAACGTCGAAGACCTGGAACAGATCAGCGGCGGCAGCGAGACAGCCGCCCGGGGCGCGATCTTCCGCGATGTGCCCACCGAGCCGGCCAACTACCGCGCCGACAGCGACCTGGCCGGCTGGATGGCCCGGCGCGGGGTCATCGGCCTGGCCGGGGTCGACACCCGGGCCCTGACCCGGGTGATCCGCGAGAAGGGCATGCCGCACGCGGTGATCGCCCACAGCCCGGACGGGGTGTTCGATCTCGACGCCCTGGTTGCGCAGGCGCGCGCCTGGTCGGGTCTGGAAGGCCTGGATCTCGCGAAGGACGCCACCACCCGCCAGACCTTCGTCTGGGACGAGCAGCTGTGGGAATGGGGCGAAGGCTACGGCAGGCTCGAGACGCCGAAGTACGAGGTCGTGGTTCTGGACTACGGCGTGAAGCGCAACATCCTGCGCTCGCTGGCCTCGATCGGCGCGCGGGCGACGGTGGTGCCGGCGAACACCCCGGCCGAGGACATCCTGGCGCGCAAGCCGGACGGCGTGCTGCTGTCCAACGGGCCGGGCGATCCGGCCGCGACCGGCGCCTACGCCGTCCCCGAGATCCGCAAACTTGTCGAGAGCGGCACGCCGGTGTTCGGCATCTGTCTCGGCCATCAGATGCTGGCTCTGGCGCTGGGCGCGAAGACGGTGAAGATGGAACAGGGCCACCACGGGGCGAACCACCCGGTGAAGGACCTGACCACCGGCAAGGTGGAGATTGTCTCGATGAACCACGGCTTCACCGTCGACCGCGACAGTCTGCCCGCGCCGGTCACGGAGACGCATGTCTCGCTGTTCGACGGCACCAACGCGGGCCTGGCCCTGGCCGACAAGCCGGTGTTCAGCGTCCAGCATCACCCGGAAGCCTCGCCCGGCCCGACCGACAGCCTCTATCTGTTCGAGCGGTTCGCCGGGCTGATGGACAAGGCGAAGGCCTAGCGCGGAACGAAGGCGCTCGCAGGGCGTTACCGCACGCTCATGTGCGGCGGGGCCGGCCCGCCGGCCGGGCGGACGCGAACCATGATGACGATCTCCAGCGGCCGGCGGCGCCCCCGATCGGCTGCCGCGGCCAGCCGCCTGCTGACCCTCCTGGCCGCCATTCTGCTGACCGCTTGCGGTACCCTCCCCCGGGACGCGTTTGATCCGGCAGGGCCTCGTCCCGATACGCCCTCAGCCCTGCTCGATGTCCGGTTCACCGCCCGCGACGCCTCTGCGGCGATCAGCAACGCCGAGCCGGTCAAGGCCCGCCTGCAGGCCGAACGCGGCGGGTTCAATGTCCTTGCGCTGTCAGGTGGCGGGGCCAACGGCGCCTATGGCGCCGGTGTACTGGCCGGCTGGTCCCGCACCGGCAAGCGTCCGAAGTTCGATATCGTCACCGGTGTCAGCACCGGCGCCCTCGCCGCGCCCTTCGCCTACCTCGGCCCGTCCTGGGACGATCGCATGAAGGCCGCCTACACCGGCGGCGGCGCCGATGACCTGATCGGCCTGCGGGCCCTGAACGCCTTCCGCAGCCCGTCCCTGTTCAGCGCGGCCCCGATCCGGCGGCTGGTCGAGCAGTACGTCGACGCCACCCTGCTCAGGGCGGTGGCCGTCGAACACGCGAAGGGCCGCCGGCTGCTGGTCGCGACCACCAACCTTGATACCCAGGAGACGACGATCTGGGACATGGGGGCGATAGCGACACGGGCCGACCCGGCCGCCGTCAAGTTGTTTCAGGACGTCCTGGTGGCCTCTTCGAGCATTCCCGGCGTATTCCCGCCGGTGATGATCGGGCTGGATGGTTCCGCCGGGCGGTACTCCGAAATGCACACCGACGGCGGAGTGATGACGCCATTCTTCACGGTGCCGGACTCGCTGCTGCTGTGGACCGATCCGGAGGGCGGCGTTCACAAGGGGGCGGTTTTCGTCCTGATCAATGGCCAGACAGGTTCCAGTTTCGGCGTCACCCGCGGCACGCTGGTCGGCATCCTGTCGCGATCCTTCGACGCCATGAGCAAGGCCTCGACCCGCACGCTGCTGGCCGCGACAGCCGCCTTCGCGACGCGAAACGGCCTGACCCTGCAGGTCAGTGAAATTCCCGAGACCGCCGAGGCGCAGGGCCTCAACTTCAAGGCCGACTACATGAGCCGGCTGTTCCAGCTGGGCTATGACCGTGCTGTCGCCGGCGACGCCTGGCATTCGCCGGCGTCGCCCGACGCGTAAGGGTTACTGCCGTCCGGCCACCAGCTGGACCGTGAACGGGCCGCTGGTCCAGCTGTCGCCGACATTGTGCGCGGCGACCGGGGTGCAGATCGGGTTCGGGTAGCCCGGAGGCGCTTCGCTGGTGAACGTCAGGCAGACCTGGCTGCCCTTGACCGCCCAGGTGCCGGCCAGCTGCAGATCGCCCTGGACGCCGGTGAAGCTGTGGTCGGCCTCGTAGTAGATCCTCGAGGACATGCCGCTGGCGTCGGTGGTGATGGTCGTGTTGCCGATCCGCGAGGCCATGACGTCCTCGCCGGCGGCCAGAACGGCGGTGGCGGAGAGCGCGAGCGCCGCAACGGCGCCGAGCAGAATACGCATGAACTTCCTCCCTTTTTTGGTTTCGTCCCCTGAGCGAGTCGTAGTCCCGGTGCGGCGGGGCGGTCAATGTTTCGGCGGATCCTCCCGGCTGAGCGAAGAGGAAATCACCCCCTTACCCACTGGAACACCTCGTCCAGCGGCTTGCCGAACACCTCGGCGATGCGGAACGCCGCCTCCAGCGTGGGGGAGTACTTCCCCGCCTCGATGGCGGCGATGGTCTGCCGCGTCACGCCGATCTTCTGGCCGAGCTCGGCCTGGGACATCTCGCCGGCCAGAAAGCGAAGGGTGCGGATCTGGTTGGTGATTGCGCCGTCAGCCATTCCAGCCCCGCCGATAGCTCACCGCCGCCACCAGGCAGCGGACGATTTCCGCCAGGACGATGGCAAACAGCGCGGCGTTGACGATGGTCCAGCCGGCGAACCAGACCGGCATGATCGCGGCCGCCACAAGCGTGCCCGCCATCAGCACATAGTAGGCGACGGTGGTCGATCGGCGGGTGATCGCGCGGTCCCGCTCGTCGGCCGGCTCACGGACATCGTCCGGCGTCCGGATCCGGAACCACAGATAGCCCACGCCGAGGATCAGCAACCGCACGACGGAGACTGCAGCAAACAGGGTCAGCAGAAGCAGGTTGGGCGTCACCACGGTCTGGACGGGCGCCATAGCCGCGACGACGAAATAGGGGACGTAGGCCACCAGCATCGCCGCCAGCGCCAGCAGGTTTGATTTCTCTCGATACGGCATGGCCGCTCCTCACAGGTTCGATAATGTCGACATCATGTAAAACAAACATAACATTGCGTCAACTAGACCGAACCCGTTTCGACGCGTCGGGGGCCTGGAGAGCCTCTCTCACTGCCATCCCGAACGGCCTGCAGGGCCGATCCGGGACCCCGATCCAGCCCGGCCAGACCTGCCTGGAGCCGAATCCGGGTCCCGGCTCTCCGGGCTCCGCCTTACGGTCGGGATGACAGTGGGAAAGCGGGTTGCACCAGTCCGACTCCCTCTCTAAACCGGCCCCTTAACCAGCAGTTTGAACGGGGCCGGGCGCGCAGATCTGCGCGACCGCCCTTGTGCGCGAGACGAGCATGCCCAAGCGGACCGACATCTCCTCGATCCTGATCATCGGCGCGGGGCCGATCGTTATCGGTCAGGCCTGTGAGTTCGACTATTCCGGCGTCCAGGCCTGCAAGGCGCTGCGGTCCGAGGGCTATCGCATCATCCTGGTCAATTCGAACCCGGCCACGATCATGACCGACCCGGACGTGGCCGACGCGACCTACATCGAGCCGATCACGCCGGAGATTGTCGCCAAGATCATCGCCAAGGAACGGCCCGACGCCCTGCTGCCGACCATGGGCGGCCAGACCGCGCTGAACACGGCCCTGGCGCTGGAGGCCAACGGCACCCTGGCGAAGTACGGCGTGGAGATGATCGGCGCGAAGGCCGACGTCATCGACAAGGCCGAGGACCGCCAGAAGTTCCGTGACGCCATGGACAAGCTGGGCCTCGAGAGCCCGAAGTCCAAGGCCGCGCACAACATGGACGAGGCCCGCGAGGGCCTGGCCTTCGTCGGCCTGCCGGCGATCATCCGGCCCAGCTTCACTCTGGCCGGCACCGGCGGCGGCATCGCCTACAACCTCGAGGAATTCGAGGAAATCGTGCTGCGCGGCCTCGACCTCTCGCCGACCACCGAGGTGCTCATCGAAGAGAGCGTCCTGGGCTGGAAGGAGTTCGAGATGGAGGTGGTCCGCGACAAGGCGGACAACTGCATCATCGTCTGCTCTATCGAGAACATCGACCCGATGGGCGTGCACACCGGCGACTCGATCACCGTCGCCCCGGCCCTGACGCTGACCGACAAAGAGTACCAGCGCATGCGCAAGGGCAGCATCGATGTGCTGCGCGAGATCGGCGTCGAGACCGGCGGCTCCAACGTCCAGTGGGCGATCAACCCGGCCGACGGCCGGATGGTGGTCATCGAGATGAACCCGCGGGTGTCGCGGTCCTCGGCCCTGGCCTCCAAGGCCACCGGCTTCCCGATCGCCAAGGTCGCCGCCCGGCTGGCCGTCGGCTACACCCTGGACGAACTGGCCAACGACATCACCGGCGGCGCCATGCCGGCCTCGTTCGAGCCGAGCATCGACTATGTCGTCACCAAGATCCCCCGCTTCGCCTTCGAGAAATACCCGGGCGCCGAGCCGCATCTGACCACCTCGATGAAGTCGGTCGGCGAGGTCATGGCCATCGGCCGGACCTTCGCCGAGAGCCTGCAGAAGGCGCTGCGCGGGCTGGAAACCGGACTCTCCGGGCTGGACGAGATCGATATTCCCGGGGCGGACGACCCGGACACGGCCCATGGCGCCGTGCTGCGCGCCCTGGGCATGCCGACACCCGACCGCCTGCTGGTCATCGCCCAGGCCTTCCGCCACGGGCTGACGGTCGAGGAGATCAACGGCGCCTGCTCCTACGAGCCCTGGTTCCTGCGCCAGATCGCGGAGATCGTGCGGCAGGAAGGCATCGTACGCGCCGGCGGGCTGCCGGCCGCCGACGGCCTGCGCAAGCTGAAGGCCATGGGCTTCTCCGACGCCCGGCTGGCGAAGCTGACCGCCCTGACCGAGATGGAGGTCCGCGCCCGCCGGCACGCCATGAACATCCGCCCGGTGTTCAAGCGCATCGACACCTGCGCCGGCGAGTTCGCCGCGACCACGCCCTACATGTACTCGACCTACGAGACCGGGGCCGTGGGCCAGCAGCCCGACTGCGAGTCCGAGCCGTCGAACCGGAAGAAGGCGATCATCCTCGGCGGCGGTCCCAACCGGATCGGCCAGGGCATCGAGTTCGACTACTGCTGCTGTCACGCCGCCTTCGCGCTGGCCGATGTCGGCATCGAGTCGATCATGGTCAACTGCAACCCCGAGACCGTTTCGACCGACTACGACACCTCCGACCGCCTCTACTTCGAGCCGCTGACGGCCGAGGATGTGCTGGAGCTGATCCACGTCGAGCAGAAGAACGGGACCTTGGCCGGGGTCATCGTCCAGTTCGGCGGCCAGACGCCGCTGAAGCTGGCTCACCCGCTGGAGCAGGCCGGCGTGCCGATCCTCGGCACCAGCCCCGACGCCATCGACCTGGCCGAGGACCGCGAGCGGTTCCAGCAGCTGCTGCATCGCCTGGACATCGCCCAGCCGGTCAACGCCCTGGCGCGCAGCGCCGAGGAATGCTTCACCGCCGCCCATCAGGTCGGCTATCCGATCGTCATCCGTCCGTCCTACGTGCTCGGCGGCCGGGGCATGGAGATCGTCCGCGACGACGAGCAGCTGGAGCGCTACGTGCGCACCGCCGTCGAGGTCAGCGGCGACGCACCGATCCTGATCGACCAGTATCTGAGCCGCGCGACCGAGGTGGATATCGACGCCCTCTGCGACGGGACCGACGTGTTCGTCGCCGGCGTGCTGGAGCATATCGAGGAAGCCGGCGTGCACTCGGGCGACAGCGCCTGTTCGATGCCCCCCTTCTCGCTGCGCGCCGAGACCATCACCGAGCTGAAACGCCAGACGGTCGAGATGGCCCTGGCGCTGAACGTCCGCGGACTGATGAACGTGCAGTTCGCCATCGAGGAACCGCACGGCGACGCGCCGCGCATCTTCGTGCTGGAAGTGAATCCGCGCGCCTCGCGCACCGTGCCGTTCGTGGCCAAGACGATCGGCCAGCCGGTCGCGGCCATCGCGGCCAAGATCATGGCCGGCGAGACGCTCAGGAGCTTCGGCCTGGTCGACAAACCCTATGACCACATCGCGGTGAAGGAGGCGGTCTTCCCGTTCGCCCGCTTCGCCGGGGTCGACACGGTGCTCGGCCCGGAGATGCGCTCGACCGGCGAGGTCATGGGCCTGGACTGGAAGCGCGAGGGCGAGACCGACATGGCCCCTGCCTTCGCCCGCGCCTTCGCCAAGAGCCAGCTGGGCGGCGGCGTGACCCTGCCGACGGCGGGGGCGGCGTTCGTCTCGGTCAAGGACAGCGACAAGGTCTGGATCATCGAGCCGGTGAAGCTGCTGCAGGCGGCCGGCTTCAAGGTGATGACCACGGCCGGCACCGGCGAGTGGCTGCGCTCGCAGGGCGTCGAGACCGTCCACGTCCGCAAGGTGCTGGAAGGCCGGCCGCACATCGTCGACGCGATGAAGAACGGCGAGGTCCAGCTGGTATTCAACACCACCGAGGGCAAACAGTCGCTGTCCGACAGCTTCGAGCTGCGCCGGACCGCGCTGATGATGAAGATCCCCTACTACACCACCTCGGCCGGCGCGTTGGCGGCGGCCCAGGCGATCACCAGCGCGCCGCTGGCGGCGTTGGAAGTCCGGGCGCTGCAGAGCTATTAATGGTCACACGCCGGAGCGGCCCTGGCGACTGAGGAACGGTCTCGCTCCTGGGCGGCTGTGCTGCCGCTACAGCGCCCTCGCCTCGAACGTCAGCACCCGGTCCGACTGCCGCACCCCGCGCGAGCGGTCATAGCCGCCGATGACGTGCACTTCGCCGAAGCCGCAGTGTGCCAGCGCCAGTTCGAACTCCGTCCGGCCCCAGGCGCGCTGGATCATCGGGTCGATCTGGGTCTCGACCAGCCGGTGGTCGCGCCAGCGCTCGTAGCGGTAGCGGGCCTCGTACGTCTGGCACAGCCAGTCGGTCCCCGTGCCGAACCCCTCCAGCGTAAGCAGCTCGCCGTCCGGGGTCGTCCAGCTGCGCCGATCCTGGATGGGCCGGCTCAGCATCGACAGCGGCGGCAGGTCGATCATCAGCAGGCCGCCCGGCTCGAGCGCCGCGTGGAACCGCTTGAGCACGGCGAGCGCGACCGCGACGTCGCCGATCAGGGTGAACGACCCAACCGGCAGGACGATGGCCGCGAACGGCTGGTCGTAGACGAAGTCCTCGAACCCCTGTTGCGACAGGTGCGCCGTCACGCCGGCCTCGACGCAGCGGGCCTGGGCACGGGCCAGCATCTCCGTGCTGGTGTCGAAGCCGCTCACCGCATGCCCCGCCTGCGCCAGCGGGACGAGCGCCCGCCCCGACCCGCAGGCCGGCTCGAGGATCGGGCCGGTCACGCCGGACAGGCGGTCAAGGTAGAAGGCCGTGTCCGGCAGGGCGCCGAACGGCTTGTCGAGGTCATAGATTTCCGCGGCGATGGAGCCGTAGAGATTGCTGGTCTGAATGGACATGAAGGGTCTTTCGCAGTCCGCGACACGCGTCGTGTTCAGCGGACGAGACAAGGATCGCGCCAGCGAGATCGCCGGAGCGGGGCGTCATGCCGGCGGATGTCCGCGGCGCATATGTCGCCTAGGCCTTCATAAGCGGCAGTCTAGGCGGGTGCCGGGCGCCGTCAAGCCTGCCGCAGGCCACAGGATATGTGGCTGGACAGGCTGCGGCCGCGCACTAGCCTCATCCGCTGAATCGGGGTCCCGCCATGCTAACCGTCCACCACCTGAACAACTCCCGCTCGCAGCGTGTGCTGTGGCTGCTGGAGGAACTGGGCCTTCCCTACGAGATCAAACACTACCAGCGGGATGCGCAGACGATGCTGGCGCCCGCGTCGCTGAAGGCGATCCATCCGCTGGGCAAGTCGCCGGTGATCACCGACGGACCGGCGACCCTGGCCGAGACCGGGGCAATCGTGGAGACGCTCTGCGACGCCTACGGCGGCGGACGACTGAAACCGCCGGCGGGCAGCGAGGAGCGTCTCCGCTGGCTCTACTGGCTGCACTACGCCGAGGGCTCGGCCATGCCGCCGCTTCTGCTGAAGCTGGTGTTTTCCGCCCTGCCGGAGCGCGCGCCCGGTCTGATCCGGGGCCTGGTCAAGGTCATCTCCAGCCAGGCGCTGAAGGGGTTCGTCGACCCGCAGCTGAAGGATCACTTCGACTACTGGGAGGCCGAACTGGGCAAGACCGGCTGGTTCGCCGGCAAGGACTTCAGCGCCGCCGACATCATGATGAGCTTTCCTGTCGAAGCCGCCGCCGACCGGGCGGGCGCTCTGGAGGGGCGACCGAGGCTGAAAGCCTTCCTGGAGAAGATCCACGCGAGGCCGGCTTACAAGGCCGCGCTGGAGAAGGGCGGGCCTTACGCCTACGCCTAGGGTTGGAACCCTCCCTACCCACTAAGGGGAGGGAAGTTACTGGACGCTCCCCCGACTCCCCGTCACCTTATCGCTGATAACAAAAAGCCGAGGGAGGCAGGGATGACGGGGCGGGTCGCGGGCAAGGTCGCGTTGGTTACCGGGGGAGCGAGCGGGATCGGGCAGGGCTGCGCCGAACTTCTGGCGCGCGAGGGCGCAACGGTGGTCGTCACCGACGTGCAGGACGACAAGGGCGAGGCCATCGCCGCCGCCATTGGCGGTCACTACCTGCACCACGATGTCACGGACGAGGCGGCGTGGATCGAGGTCATCGCCGAAATCGACAAGCGGCTCGGGCGGCTCGACATCCTGGTCAACAACGCCGGCATCGGCATCGGCGGGCCGGTCACTGAATTCAGCCTGGCCGACTGGCGCAGGCAGCAGGCGGTCAACGTCGACGGCGTCTTCCTGGGTGTGAAACACAGCCTGCCGCTGATGCGCCGCAGCGGTGGCGGCGGCAGCATCATCAACATGTCCTCCGTGGCCGGCATGAAGGGCTCGGCCAACATGAGCGGCTATTGCGCCACCAAGGGCGCAGTGCGGCTGTTCACCAAGTCGATCGCCATGGAATGCGCGGCCGCGCGGGACGGGGTGCGGGTCAACTCCGTGCACCCGGGGATCATCGACACGCCGATCTGGGACGGCATCACCAGCACGATCGGCGGCGCAGCCGGGAACAGCGGGCCCGACCGCCCCCTGACCGTCGATGACATCGCCGCCCTCGCCGCGCCGCTGGGTACGAAGGGGTTTCCGGCCGATATCGCCGCCGGAGTGCTGTATCTGGCGTCTGACGAGTCCCGCTATGTGACCGGCATCGAGCTGGTCATCGACGGCGGCCTGATCACGCGCTAAACGCCGCCGCTTACAGGGCCGGGGGCGCATGAAGTACAGGGCGGATGTCGACGGACTGCGCGCGGTCGCGGTGCTGGCCGTGGTGGGCTTTCATGCGGGCATACCCTGGCTGACGGGCGGATTCGCCGGCGTCGACGTGTTCTTCGTCATCTCCGGATTCCTGATCGGCGGCGTGGTCGCAGAACGGCAGGCCCAGGGCGATTTCTCTTTGGGCTGGTTCTGGGAGCGGCGCATCCGGCGCATCTTCCCCTCGCTTATGGTCGTGTTGGCGGTGACCACCGTCATGGCCGCCTGGCTGCTGTTGCCCCGGGAATTCGTCCAGTACGGCCAGTCGATGGGCGCGGCGCTGGTCTCGCTGTCCAACGTCTTCTTCTGGCAGACCAGCGACTATTTCGGCGGGGAGGACCTGTTCCGGCCGCTGCTGCACACCTGGTCGCTGGCGGTGGAGGAGCAGTTCTACCTCGTCTTCCCGCTGCTGATGCTGGCTGCCGCCCGGTACGCCGCCGGCCGCGTTCGGACCGTGCTGGGCGTCCTGGCCGTGCTGTCGCTGGGCTTCGGCATCTGGCAGACCGTGGGACACGCGGAGGCCGCCTTCTACCTGCCCTTCTCGCGGGCGTGGGAGTTGCTGGCGGGCGTGCTTCTCGCCCTGTGGAAGCCGGTGATCCGCCGCCCGTCGCTGCAACATGCTGCGGGGGTCACGGGCCTGGGCCTGATCCTCGCCGCCTGTCTCCTGTTCACGAAGGACACCGACTGGCCGGGCGCCGCGGCCCTGGTTCCGGTACTCGGCGCGGTTCTGGTAATCGCGGCGGGAGAAGGCGGGATCGCCGGACGCCTGCTGGCCACCCGGCCCATGGTCTGGATCGGCCTGCTCTCCTATTCGCTGTACCTCTGGCACTGGCCACTGCTGACGTTCCAGCGGTTCGTCCTGCCCGGCGCCTGGCCTGCGGCGATCACGGTGCTGGCGTCGATCCTGCTGGCGGCCCTGTCGCTGCGCTATGTCGAGCGGCCGTTCCGGAGCAGCGCCTTCCTGACCCGTCGCCAGGTCTTCGCCGCCGGCGGTGCGGCCATCGCTGTTCTGGGGCTGGTCGCGGGCGGGATCGTGCTGGCCAAGGGGTTCCCGGCGCGGTTTGACGCCCGGTCGCTGGCGATGGCCGATTCCCGGCTCGAGCGGTCACGGGGCAGCTATCGCGACGGGACCTGTTTCATCTCCCATCGCTTCGACGCGAAGGATTACCGCCGCGATCTCTGTAACCGGCGCGATCCGGACAGGCCGGACTGGCTGCTGGTCGGCGACAGCCACGCCGCACACCTGTGGTCAGGCCTCAACGCGGCCAACCCCGACGTCAACATCATGCAGGTGACCTCGTCGGGCTGCGAGATCACCCTGACGAAAGACCCGGTCGAGCGGGACGTCTGCACACGGATGGCGCAGCTGGTCTACGGCGACCTGCTGATCAACAATCGCCCCGACGGGGTGATCCTGGCGGGTCGCTGGTGGGAGAAGGATCTGCCCCGTCTGGCCGAGACGCTCGCCTGGTTCCAGGCCCGCGCCATTCCCGTGATCCTGATCGGGCCGATCCCGCAGTACAGTGACGACCTGACCCGGCTGCTGATCCTGTCCTGGCGCTTCAACGACCCCGGCCTGCCAGCGCGGCGACGACTGCCCTGGCCGGCGACGGTGGACCGGGACCTGCGCAAGCTGACCGCGGAAAAGGGCGTGCGCTATGTCTCGCTCTACGACCTGCTCTGCGACGAGAAGGACTGCACCATGCTGGTCGATCCGACCACGCCGCTGCAGTGGGACTACGGTCATCTGACGCCGGAAGGCTCGCGGTTTCTCGCGGCGCGGATGCGCGAGCGCGGCCTGTTCCCGGCGAAGCCCTAGAGATCGAGCGCCAGCACCCAGTCCTGGTAGTCGTTGACGCCGACATGGAACAGGCGCTCGCCGACCTTTCGAAAGCCTGACTTGCGGTAGAAGGCGTTGGCCCGGTCGTTGCGGCTGTAGACCGCCAGCAGCAGCCGGCGCTTGCCGGCCGCCCGCGCGGTGTCGATGGCCGTCTGCATCAGCCTGGCGCCGAGCCCCTGGCCGTGGAACCGGTGCAGGGCGTAGATGCGGGTCAGCTCCATATCGTCCGGCCCTGTCTCGACCGGCAGGTCGGGTTCCCCCATCAGCAGGAAGCCGACCGGTGCATCGCCCGGCTCCATCACCGCCAGGAACAGCCGCCGGGACGGATCGGCCAGCAGGCCGGCGTAAGCCTCCGGCGCGTGGGTGCTGTGGCAGTGGGCGATCAGGTCATCGCCATCGACGATGCCGGCGTAGGTCTCGATGAAGGTCGCCGCGGCCACGACGGAGAGCCGGGCAGCGTCGCCGGTCGTGCAGGTGCGGATGATGATCTCGCTCATGAGCGCCTTCTACCAACGTCATGCGTGCGGGGACAGGACATGAAGTCCGGCGTCCTATCCCAACAGCAGCAGCGCCGCGCCGCTGGCGATGGCGAGGGTTCCGAGGATGCGGCCGCGCGTCAGGGTTTCGCGCAGGAAGAAGAATGCGATCGCCACGCCGAACAGGATCGAGGTCTCGCGCAGGGCCGCCAGCCGGGGGGTGTCGCCCAGCCGGTAGGCCCACAGGGCCAGGCCATAGGTGACGATGCTCAGGGCCCCGGCGATCAGACCGGGCTTCCACTCTTCACGCACCGCCAGCAGAAAGCGCGGTCCACGCCAGAGGGCGAACAGCAGGCCGATCCCGCCGCCGAGGCAAAGATAGACCCAGACGATGTAACTGAACGCCGAGGGCGCCGCCCGCACGCCCTGGGCGTCGATCACCGTGTAGAGGGCAATGCTGACCCCGGTCGCGACGGCCCAGCCGAGCGCGCGGCGGTCGACGTGGCGTCCCAAGCCGACCGCCATCACGCCGCAGGAGATCAGCCCGATGCCGCAGGCGACCAGCACCGTGATCGGCTCGGCGAACAGACTGACGGCGACGACCGCAGCGAGCGCCGGCGCGACGCCGCGCGAGATCGGATAGGCCATCGACATGTCGGCCCGCTCGAACGCCTTGATCAGGCAGAAAAGATAGACCAGGTGCGTTGCCCAGCTGCCTGCCAGCCAGCCCCAGGCGCCATGGGGCAACGGGACGATGAAGGCCGCGGGCAGGACGAGCAGAGCCGAAAAGCCGTCAATCAGCGCCCGGCTCGACATCTTGTCCTTGCCGGCCTTGAGGATGGCGTTGACCACGGCATGGGTCGCACCCGAGGCAATCATCATCAGCGCGGCGGTCTGGGCGGCGGTCATGTCCAAGCCCTGACAGGCTTACCCCGCGGCGCGCAACTCCCGCCAGAACGGTTAACCACAAGACTCATCCGGCGGATGAAGGCCCATGCGGGTGTCAGGGTGCAGGCCTAGCGTGTCGTCGGGGAGATACCGCCATGGTCTCGATGATCATCGTCGCCGCGTCACTGTTTTCAGGCCTGTTGTTTCTGCTCAGCGCCTGGATCACGCGCGCCGGTTACTGGCGGACGGCGGCGGCCCTTCTGGGGGGATTGACCGCCGCCGGCTTCCGCTTCGGAATCGACATGGTCGCCTATCACTTCGACTGGTGGACCTTCGGCGATACACCCTACGCGCCGGTCGTCACCTATGCGCCGGTGGTGTTCTGGTTCGGCGCGGGTCTGGGGCTGATCGGATGGCGGATGATCCGCAACTGGGGCGCCGCCGGCGAGCTGAGCTTCTTCGCCCTCTTCGTGGCGATGGGCCTTGGCCGTGACCTCCTGCTGACAACAGGCGACGGCGCGCTGAAGATGGCCGCCGGCTATCTGCCGCTGGCGGTCGCGGCGGGCACATGGCTGGTGATGGCGGTGCTGGTGCAGACGCTGATGCAGATGCTCGTCGGCGCCGTCGACTCCGACGACCTGGCGCCCGAACGGATTCCCCAGCTCGACGAGGCGGCCACGCTGTCCTGGAACCGTGACAGCGGCGACCCGTTCGGACGCCAGGCCTAGGCCGGGGCTCATCAGATCGCGACGGCGCCCGAAACAGGGCCTGATCTCGCCGCGCGGTGGCGAAGACCCGGACTTACTCCGATGGAAGCGCCAAATTCTTTCGACCAGCATCGCGCGACTCCGCTGCATCGCAGCAAATCACTTGTAATTCCGGACCCGCCGGACTAGTCTTGACGCCCCCGGACGTCTGCGCCCGCGGCCGGCTATCAACACCTCCCCAGGGCGAACCCGAGCTAATCTCCGAATGGAAAAAGTGCCGATGACCGCCGGGGGATATACGTCCCTCGACGAAGAACTTAAGCGTTTGAAGACGCTGGAGCGGCCGAGCGTGATCGCGGCCATCTCCGAAGCGCGTGCGCACGGCGACCTCAGCGAGAACGCCGAGTACCACGCGGCCAAGGAACGTCAGGGCTGGATCGAAGGCCGCATCGCCGAGATCGAGGACAAGATCGCGCGCGCGCAGATCATCGACGTCTCCAAGCTCTCCGGTTCGCAGGTCAAGTTCGGCGCCACCGTCACCGTGGTCGACGAGGACACCGAGGACGAAGGCCGCTACCAGATCGTCGGCGAGCACGAAGCCGACGTGAAGCAGGGCCGCATCTCGCTGTCCTCGCCGCTGTCGCGCGCGATGATCGGCAAGGAAGTGGGCGAGGTCGTCGAGGTGAACACCCCGGGCGGCGTCAAGGCCTACGAAATCCTCAAGGTCGAGTGGGTCTAGACCCGCTCCGCCATTTTCCCGCCGTCATCCCCGCGCTTGTGCGGGGACCCAGGCACGTTCGAGTCTGACGGTGTTCATGGGTGGCCCGGACAAGCCGGGCCATGACGGAATTTAGGGCGACGTGGCGAAACTCCCCGCAGAACCTCCTCTGACGATCTGGGCCCTGTCCGACGGGCGCGCCGGCATCGAGGCGCAGGCCGTCGGTCTGGCGGAAGCCGTCGCACGGCATCGCAAGGCGAAGGTGATCGTCAAGCGGATCGGCTGGACCGGCCGCATCGGCCGCCTGCCCTGGTGGCTGAACCTGTTTCCCCGCCGCTGGCTGACGCCGGAGAGTGAATTCGAGGCCCCCTGGCCTGACCTGCTGGTCGCCGCCGGACGCGCGACCCTGCCGCTGGCTATCCGCATGCGCCGCTGGACCGGCGGCAAGACCTTTGTGGTCCAGATCCAGGACCCGCGGGCGCCGGCCGGGCTGTTCGACCTGGTCGTGCCGCCCAACCATGACCGGCTGAAGGGCGACAATATCGTCTCGATCATCGGCGCGCCGCACCGGGTAACCCCGAAGAAGCTGACGGACGAGTACAAGCGGTTCGCCGCCACGATCGATCCCCTGCCCCACCCGCGCGCCGCGGTGTTGATCGGCGGTCGATCCAAGGCCTTCGACCTCTCGCCGGAACGGGCCGCCGCCATCGCCCACGAGATCCAGCTGCCGCTCGAACAGGAGGGCGGGTCCCTGCTGATGAGCTTCTCGCGGCGGACCCCGCCCCAGGCGCGGGCGCTGCTGACCGCGCGGTTAAAGCACCTGCCCGGAATCATCTGGGACAACGAGGGCGACAATCCCTACTTCGCCTTCCTCGCCGGCGCTGACTACATCCTGGTCACCGAGGACTCGGCCAACATGGCCACCGAGGCGGCCGGGACCGGCAAGCCGGTGTTCATCCTGAAGATGGACGGCCAGAGCCTGAAGTTCCGGCTGTTCCATGAAGAACTGGAACGCCACGGCGCGGCGCGACCGTTCGGCGGCGCGTTCCACGGCTGGAGCTATGAGCCCCTGGCCGAGACGGACCGCGCGGCGAAGGAAATTCTCGCACGGATGGGCGCGGCGAAGGCGGGCTGACCCCCTTTATTCGGGGCGCGGCCCGGGTCCGGGCAGGCCAGGATGAAAATCCCCTGACGCCCGAGACGCCCCAGAGACGCCAATGTCACCTTCCCTGTTCCGCCGCCACGCCGCCGTCCTCGCGGCCGTCATCGCCCTGGCCGCGCCGGCGGTTGCGCACGCGGACTGGGAGTGGACGCGCTGGGGCATGACCGTCGACGGCGTGATCGCCGGCTCCGACGGCGCCATTGGCCGGGTGGAGGGGCGGCCAGGCCAGCGCGTGCACGGCTACGACCTCAAGGCCACCGGCGAGATCGATCGCTATGGTATCCGGCTGAACGCCCAGTTCTATTTCGACCCGGCCGGGCAGTCGCTGAAGGTCATTCGCCTGTCGGTCATCGACTTCGCCGACTGCGACAGGCTCAAACGGGCCGTGCGGCGGGAGTTGGGCGCGCCGGACTCACCCGGCTCCTATCTGGAATGGAAGAATGACGGTCGCGGCAACTACGTCGGCGTCACCGGACTGAAGATCGGCGATGCCGACGGCATCTGCTTTGTCCGTTACCGCCCGGTCGACGACAGCAGCGGGGAAAACTGAACCCCCGCGGATGCTGTCGGACTTGTTCCCGGGCGCCGCTAACGGCATCGTCAGCCCGTACGGCCCCGGGGGCGGGGCGAGCTGGAGAACGAGATGGTCCGGATTCTGACGCTCGCGGTCGCGCTTGTGATGGCGTCGCTGCCCGCTCCCGCGCTGGCGGCGTGGAACTGGACGACCTGGGACATGTCCGCAAAGGACGTGATCCGGGGCTCGGGCGGCCGGGTCAAGATTGCATCGGGAACCGCCAACGACCGGGTCAACAACTGGTGGCTGATGGCCGCTGGCGACCTTCGCCAGGATGATTTCGATTTCCGGGGCGAGTTCTACTTCGACGCCGAGGGCAAGGCGCTGCACGTGGTCCGGCTGAGCCTGAAGAACCCCGATGACTGCGAGCGCCTCACGTCGCTGCTCAGGACGCGGCACGGAGCGCCGCGGGACAAGAGCAGCAAGCTGTACAACTTCACCCTGACGGTGCTGGAGTGGGCGGATATCGGCCAGGGCAACTATCTGGCCCTGACAAGCCTGCCGCAGATGGGCGACGAGCCGGCGCTCTGCTTCATCCGCTACCGCCCGGTCGGCGATCCCAACGGCGCATAGTCACGGCGGCTGCGCTACAACTGGTGAGTCGCGCCACGGGACCCTCCATGATCCTCGCCATTCTCCAGGCCCGCATGAGTTCCACCCGTTTGCCGGGCAAGGTGCTTATGCCGCTGGCCGGGGCGCCGATGATCGTGCGTCAGATCGAGCGGGTCGCCCGCGCGCGCCGGATCGACAGGCTGGTGGTCGCGACCAGCCTGAACCCCGCCGACGACGCCATCGAGAAGGCCGTGCGCCGCGAAGGGATCGAGGTTCACCGGGGGCCGCTGGACGATGTGCTGGCGCGGTTTCTCGGCGCTCTGGAAGAGCACGGCCCCGCTGACCATGTCGTGCGCCTGACCGCCGACTGCCCGCTGGCAGACCCTGATGTCATCGACGAGACGATCGAGACGCACCTGGAGACCGGCGCCGACTACACCAGCAACACCCCGCCGCACCGGACCTTTCCCAAGGGCCTCGATATCGAGGTGATGCGGGCCGACGTCCTGCGCCGGGCGGGCGCCGAAGCGACGACGCCGGAGGAGCGAGAACACGTCACCTGGGGCATCTGGAACAACCCGGACCGCTACCGCCTGGCCTTCCATTCCCAACCGGCCGACGAGGGCGAGGTGCGCTGGACCGTCGACCGGCCGGACGACTATGCCTTCATGGCCACGGTTTACGACGCCCTCTATCGCGGCAACCGCAACTTCACCTCCGACGCCGTGCGCCGGTTCGTCCTTGGCCGGCCCGACCTCGCAGACTACGGCGGAGACCGACGCGTATGACCGCCCCGACCGTCACCCTGCGCGACCTGACGCCTGACGACAGCGGCCGCATCCACGCCTGGCGCAACAGCGAGGCAGTCCGGTCGTACATGTACACCGACCATGTGATCAGTCCGGACGAGCACGCCCGCTGGTTCGCCGGCATCGCCGGCGACGACCGGCGGCGCTACTGGATCATCGAGGTGGACGGCCGGCCGGTGGGCCTCGCCAACCTCTACGACATCGACCGCAGGCATGGCCGCTGCGCCTGGGCCTACTATCTGGCCGATCCGTCGACGCGCGGCCTGGGTCTGGGCAGCTATGTCGAGTTCTGGATGATCGAGCAGGTGTTCGGACCGCAGGGTCTGGGCAAGCTGTGGTGCGAGGTGCTGGCCAGCAACGAGGCCGTCTGGTCGCTGCACGAGCGCCACGGGTTCGTCCGCGAGGCCTGTTTCCGCCGGCACATCATCAAGGACGGCGTCGCGGTTGACGTGTTCGGACTGGGCCTTCTGACCGAGGACTGGGCGGACCGGCGGGACGCGATGGGGGCGCGGCTGGCGGAGAAGGGCTTCGCGGTTCCGACCCTGCGGTGACGCCCGCGGGCGGCTTCGTCAAAGCACCCGACAGGCTTCGTCGAAGTCCAGCCGCGGCGCGCGGGGGTGCAGATGGTCGTCGGTCCCGTGGCCGATATTGCAGATGAAGTTGGCCTCCCAGGTCGTGCCAGCGAAGAACTCCGCGTTCACCCCGTCCAGTTTCACGCCCGACATTGGCCCGCAGTCCAGGCCCAGCGCGCGGGCCGCGATCATCAGATAGGCGGCCTGCAGCGAGCCGTTGCGGAACGCCGTTTCCTTCACCAGCGCCTCGTTCGAGGTGAACCAGTCCCTCGCGTTCGGGCTGTGCGGCGCGAGCCAGGGCAGCCGCTCGAAGAAGGCCATGTCGTAGGCCAGGATAACATTGACCGGCGCGGCCAGGGTCCTGGCCCGGTTGCCGGAGGACATGTGTGGCGCAAGGCGCGCCTTGGCCTCTTCACTGGTCAGGAAGACGAACCGGCCTGGGCAACAGTTGGACGAGGTCGGACCCCATTTGGCGGTGTCGTAGATTTCGCGGATCAGCGCCTCGGTGATCGTCTCCGCCGTCCAGCCATTGCGCGTGCGGGCGGTGCGGAAAACCTGGTCAAGGCTGGCGTCTGGCAGGCGATCGGACATGGAACGGGACCTCGGGCTCGGGACGGGTTGGCGCCATCGCAGCGTATGCCATGTTACGGCCCCGACAACGCAAGGGCCCGCTTCGGCATGGCTACGCCCGACGACATCATCATGCTCCCCGCCCGGCCCGAACCGATCCCGGTTTCTGTGTCGCAGACGGCGGTGATCGTCATCGACATGCAGAACGCCTACGCCTCGCCGGGCGGCTATCTGGACCTGGCCGGGTTCGACATTTCCGGCGCCGACCGGGTGATCCGCAATACGAAGGGCGTGCTCGAGGTGGCCCGCGCCGCCGGGATGCCGGTGATCTATTTCCAGAACGGCTGGGACGCCGACTACGTCGAGGCCGGCGGGCCGGGCTCGCCCAACTTCCACAAATCGAATGCCCTGAAGACCATGCGTGAGCGACCGGAGCTGCAGGGCACGCTGCTGGCGAAGGGGACCTGGGACTACGACCTGGTCGATGAGCTGAAGCCGCAGCCGGGCGACATCGTGCTGCACAAGACCCGCTACAGCGGCTTCTTCAACAGCCAGCTCGACAGCACCCTCCGCTCACGGAACATCCGCAATATCGTCGTGGTCGGGATCGCCACCAACGTCTGCGTCGAGTCGACCCTGCGCGACGGCTTCTTCCTCGAGTATTTCGGCATCGTGCTGGAGGACGCCACCCACCAGGCCGGTCCCGAGTTCGTGCAGCAGGCGGCGATCTACAACATCGAGAAATTCTTCGGCTGGGTGTCCAGCGTCGCCGACTTCAAGGGCGCGTTCGGCCAGGTCGCGCCCGGGGACGCCGATGGATAGCGTACTGATTGTCAGCCCGCCCCAGGGCGAGGCGCCGGACTGGGTTCGTGAAGCCTGGGTTGGACTGCGGCTCCCAACGAAGGACGGGCGTGGTGCGCGTCGTTATCTCAGCGCCGGCGTTCTCACCGGTCCCGACGGGGTGTTGCCGATGCTCCTCGGCCTGGTGACCGGCAGAACCAACACGGCTTCCGGTTATTACGTGCCCTCGCAAGAGGCGCTCGCCATACTCGACGCCGCCAGACCAGAAGCGGCCGCTTGGTGGCGCGCCGAGGCGCCCAGATTTTTCAAGCGCGGCCACGCTTTTCTGTTCGATGACGCAGCCTGTCGCCCCGGCTGAAATACAAAAGGACCCAGAGCACCAATGCCCAAGACCGTCATCACCCCGCCGGGGACCCAGACGCCCATCGCCCCCTTCTCGCCCGGCACGCTTGCCGACGGCGTGGTCTATGTCTCCGGCACGCTGGCCTTCGACAAGGACAACAACGTAGCCTGCGTCGGCGACGCCGAGGGTCAGACGCGGATCGTGCTGGAGACGATCAAGTCGGTCATCGAAACCGCCGGCGGGACCATGGACGACGTGACCATGAACCACATCTTCCTCAAGGACTGGGCCGACTACGCCGCCCTGAACAAGGTCTATGCGGAGTATTTCCCGGGCGACAAGCCGGCCCGGTTCTGCATCGTCTGCGGCCTGGTGCGGCCCGACTTCCTGGTCGAGATCGCCTCGATCGCCCACATCGGCAAGCGCGCCTGAGCCCGCTTCTGCCGCTGCTGCTCAAGGGCGTCGTCTCCGCGATCCTGATCGTGGCGGCGTCAGAGGTGGCGCGCCGCAACCCCGGCGGCGGCGCGCTGATCGCCTCGCTGCCGCTGGTCTCGGTGCTCGGCATGGTCTGGCTCTGGGCCGCGCGGCCCGACGCCGAGAACATGGCGCATCATGCCCAGGCGACGTTCTGGTACGTCCTGCCGTCCCTGCCGATGTTCCTGCTGATCCCGGCGCTGCTGCGGCGCGGCTTGCCCTTCTGGCCGGCGCTGGGCCTGGGCTGCCTTCTGACCATCGGCCTCTATATCGCCATGACGACGCTCGGGCCGCGCTTCGGGCTGAAGCTGTGAGCGCCGGGATCGTCAACGGCCTGCACTACGAGGTGTACGGCGCGGGCGACGAGACGGTCATCCTGTCCGCCGGCCTCGGCGGCTCGGGTTCCTTCTTCGCCCCACAGATGGAGGCCCTGACCAGACGCTTCCGCGTCGTACTCTACGACCAGCGCGGAACCGGGCGCAGCGACCGCGCCCTGCCCTCGCCCTACGCGGTGAGCCACATGGCGAACGACATCGCGACGATCATCGAAGCGGTCGGCGGCCCAGCGCACGTCGTCGGCCACGCCGCCGGAGGCCTGGCGGGCCTGCAACTGGCGCTCGATAGGCCGGAGCTCGTGAGCAGCCTGACGGTGATCAACGGCTGGAGCCGGCCAGATCCCCATATCGCCCGCTGCTTTCGCACCCGCATCAGCCTGCTGAACGACAGCGGCCCGGAGGCCTACATCCACGCCCAGCCGCTGTTCCTCTATCCGGCCAACTGGATCAGCGCCCATGCGGACCGCCTGGCGGCGGAGGAGGCGCACCACATCGCCGGCTTCCAGGGCCGCGACAACATGCTGGCGCGCATCAACGCCCTGCTGGCCTTCGACATCGATGACCACCTGCCTGGCATCACCGTGCCGGTGCTGGTCAGCGCCTCGGCCGACGACATGCTCGTGCCGTCGCTCTGCTCGGAACGGCTTGCGCAACGGCTGTCGAACGCCACGCTCTACATCGTGCCCTGGGGTGGACACGCCTTCACCGCCACCGCGCCGGACGCATTCAACACCACACTGCTCGCCTTCCTCGGCGGGCGCGCCTGACGGAGATCAGTCCCATGGAAATCGGCGTCTTCATTCCGATCGGCAACAACGGCTGGCTCATCTCCGAGACCTCGCCGCAGTACATGCCGTCCTTCGAGCTCAACAAGACCATCACCCAGGCGGCGGACCGCTATGGCTTCGACTTCGCCCTGTCGATGATCAAGCTGCGCGGGTTCGGCGGGAAGACGCAGTTCTGGGAGCACAACCTCGAGAGCTTCACCCTGATGGCCGGCCTGGCGGCCGTCACCGACCGGATCAAGATCTTCGCGACGGCGGCCACGCTCACGCTGCCGCCTCCCATTGTCGCCCGTATGGCTGCGACCATCGACTCGATCGCGCCGGGCCGGTTCGGCATCAACCTGGTCACCGGCTGGGCCGAGGCCGAGTACAGCCAGATGGGCCTTTGGCCGGGCGACAGCCACTACACCAAACGCTACGACTACCTGGCGGAATACGCCCAGATCCTGCGCGACCTGTTCGACACCGGGGTGTCGAACTTCAAGGGCGACTACTTCCAGATGACCGACTGCCGGGTCAGCCCGAAGGCGACCGACACCAAGATCATCTGCGCCGGCTCCTCGACCGAGGGCCTGGCCTTCACCGCGCAGTACGCCGACTACAGCTTCGCCCTGGGCAAGGGGACCAACACCCCGACCGCCTTCGCCGACGTCAACGAGCGCCTGCGGGCGGCGAGGGACAAGACCGGCCGGGACGTCAGCGCCTACATCCTGTTCATGGTCATCGCCGACGAGACGGACGAGAAGGCCATGGCCAAGTGGGAGCTCTACCGCGACGGCGTCGACAAGGAGGCCGTGGCCTGGCTCGTCGGCCAGGCTGCGGGCAATACGTCGGAGGACACCAACACCAAACAGCTGGCGGCCGAAAAGGCGGCGGTGAACCTCAACATGGGCACGCTGGTGGGGTCTTATGCGTCCATCGCCCGGATGCTGGACGAGGTGGCGACGGTGCCGGACACGGCGGGCGTGCTGCTGACGTTCGATGACTTTGTTCAGGGGGTGGAAGACTTCGGGACGAAGATCCAGCCGCTGATGAAATGTCGGGCGGGGGTGAAGGTGACAGGCTGACTTCTGGCCAATGACCCGGATCTTCATCACCGGAAACGCCGGGAGCGGAAAGTCCACCCTGGCCGCGACGCTCGGGCGCAGCCTGGGCCTGCCGGTCTACGGCCTCGACCAGATCGTCTGGCGACCCGGCTGGCGAAAGAGCCCCGCGGACTGGCGCAGGGATTGCGAAGCCGACCTGGTCGCCCGGCCCCACTGGGTTATCGACGGCGTCTCGCGAACCGTCCTCGATGCAGCGGACTATGTGATTTTCCTCGATGTATCCCGGGCGACGTCCTTCGTTCGATGCGCCGGGCGGAACTGGAAGTATCTGTTTCGCAGCCGACCCGGCCTGCCGGAGAACTGTCCTGAAATCCTGATCATTCCCAGGCTCATCAAGATCATCTGGAGGTTCCCGATCAACGTAAGGCCCGGCATCCTCAGCGCTTTAGCGGTTCGAGACGACTGCCATGTCGTCCGCGACCAAGCCGCACTGGAACGTGCCATCGCAGCGATAACTGCATCGAACAGCGCCGCAGGCGCACCGCCCCTGATGTCTTGACGGCCAGCTTTGCTCTGCCAGGGGTCTTGCTCAAGGACCGCTTCGCGGCCGCGGCGCGGCGGCCCCGCAGGGGCCGTCCTTGACCAAGACCCCTGGCAGAGCTCCAATTCCATCAAGGCCTTCAGGGCAAGGCAGCATCATTTCTTCTCCCTTCCTCCTCGATGGAGGAAGGGCCGGGGATGGTGGTGGGGGCTGGGTGTTTCCGGCAGCGCGCGAGAGGCTCCGCGCCAAACAGAGCCCATTACCCAACTGAGTTGGCCACACCTCCACCCCTGCCCCTCCTCCATCGAGGAGGAGGGGTTCAGGATTTCAACCCGATCGCCCTGAGCCGTTCGTCCAGGAACGCCCCCGCCGTCACCGGCTCGAACTTCGAACCGTCGCCGACGCAGCTCTCCAGCACGGCCAGCGAGGTCTCCAGCGTCGGGTGCATGAAGAACGGCATCGAGTAGCGGCTCACGTTCGGCCCTGTCGGGTTGACCACCCGGTGGGTCGTGGCCGGGATAACGCCGTTGGTCATCCGGGCCAGCATGTCGCCGCTGTCGACGATCAGGTTGGTCGGTTCGGTGACCACCGGCAGCCAGGTCCCGTCGCGGTCGAGCAGCTCCAGCCCCGCGCCCTTGGCGGCGACCATGATGGTCAGGAAGTTGATGTCCTCATGCGCCGCCGAGCGCACCGCGTTCGGGTTGGCATCGGCCGCGAGCGGCGGGTAGTGCAGCACGCGCAGCAGCGACGTGCCGTAGCGCACCTTGTCGTCAAAGAAGTCACTCGCCAGACCCAGCTTCGGCGCCAGGGCGCGCAGCAGGGTGATGCCGGTGTCGTTCAGGGCGCCGAACAGGCTCTGGAACACCGCCTGCACGCCGGGGGCCTCGGCCGGCCAGACATTGGGCTCGACGCCGTCGCCGGCCTCCGCCGACGGATCATGGCCGACCTGCCAGAACTCCTTCAGGTCCGGATGGCCGCTGTCCTTGGCGTGCTCGACGCCGAACGGCGTATAGCCGCGCATGCCCTTCGCGTACTGGCGCTTGGTCGCCTCCGGCAGGGCGAACAGCCCCTCCGCCTCGGCGTAGGCGCGCTGCAACAACTCCAGCGGCACGCCGTGATCCTTAAGGACGAAGAAGCCGTAGTCCTGCAGGCCGCGCATCATCGCGTCGGAGAAGGCCCCGCGCTGGGCGGCGTCGCCCTCGGTGAAGGCCCTGAGGCTCAGTTCGGGAACGGATCGGGTCATGGGGACAGGCTAGACCCAACTGGCGGGGGCCTCAAACAGGGACATTCACTCCAGTGCTTGTCCCCGGACTCAGCCGCGCAACCGCGCCTCCACCGCGGCTCTGGTCGGCAAGGAGGGTTGCGCGCCCGCCCTCGTCGCCGTCAGCGCTCCGACGGCGCAGGCGAAGGCCAGCGCCCGCTCGGGCGTCTGGCCTTCCAGCATGGCCACGGTCAGGGCGGCAACGAACGCATCCCCCGCGCCGGTCGTGTCGACGGCATCCACCTCCGGCGGCTCGGCGGTGGCGACCCGCGCGCCATCGCGGAACAGGCCCGCGCCGCGCGAGCCCCAGGTGATCGCGACCAGGCCCTTCAGCCCATGCAGGCGCTTGCCGTAGACCTCGGCCTCGCCTTCGTTGACGATGATCAGATCGGCCCGCTGCAGCACGCTGTCGGGCACGTCGAGCGCCGGGGCCAGGTTGACGCACACGAACCCGGACGCCCGGGCCACGGCGGCGGCGACTGTCTCCGCCGGCAGCTCCATCTGGCAGATCAGCGCGCCGTCGATCGCCGCCGGCAGGTGCTCGGGCAGGAAGGCGGCGTTGGCCCCGGAGGCCACGACGATCTGGTTCTCGGCCTCTGCGTCCACAGCGATCAGGGCCGCGCCGGTCGAAGCCGTAGGATCGACCGCGACGCCGGACAGATCGACGCCCTCGGCCTTCAGCAGGGCGAGCGCCTCATCGGCCATCGCGTCAGCACCGACGCGGGCAATCATCCGCACGTCCGCGCCCAGTCGCCGCGCGGCCAGCGCCTGGTTGGCGCCCTTTCCACCGGGATAGCGGGCCAGGGTCGCGCCCGTGACCGTCTCGCCGGGCGCGGGCAGGGTTTTCGCCGTGGCGACGAAGTCGAGGTTTACCGACCCCACAACGGTGATCAGCGGCGCGGTCATCGGGCGAAGATCTCCAGCATCAGGGCGAACACCGCCTCATGATCGACCTCCGTCACCCACTGGCAGGTTGCGGTCGCGGCGTCGGCGAGGCGGAACTCGACGGCGGTGTGGCCCATGGTCAGGGCCGACTGCGTTTCGACCTGCAGGTCCACGGGCACGGCGGTGAAGTGCTGCGGCGCCAGCAGATAGAGGATCGTACAGGGGTCGTGCTGCGGCGGGCTGTCGCCGCCGACATGGGTCTGTTCGGTCCAGACCGCGAAGTCGAAAAGTTGCGCGACGGCCTTTGCCGCCGGGGTGTCGATCGCCTTGACCGCCGCGACCCGGTCCGGGGTCGCCCGAACCTGGTGGGTCGCGTCGAGGCCCAGGACGACGGTCTTTGCCCCCGAGCGGAACACGACGTCCGCCGCATCCGGGTCGGCATAGATGTTGTATTCGGCCGAGGCGGTGATGTTGCCGCCCTCACGGCGGGCGCCGCCCATCACAACGACCGGCCCCAGTCGCGCGGCCAGAGCCGGTTCCCGCTGGATCGCCAGCGCTAGGTTGGTCATCGGACCGGTAACCGCCATCGAGACCGAGCCGACAGGGCGGTTCATCACGATGTCGATGATCGCCCGGGCGGCGTCTCCTTCCGCCACAGGCGCGGTCGGCTCGAACACGGCCATCGTCCCGAGCCCTGACTCGCCATGAAAATGGCTGGCGATGATCGGCGGCCGGACCAGCGGGGCGGATGCGCCGACATGGACGGGCACGTCCTCACGGGCGGCGATCTGGCGGATCAGCCGCGCGTTGCGGGCGGTCAGGTCGGCGGCGACATTTCCGGCCACCGTCGTGATCGCCAGGATATCGAGCGCCTCAGGCGCGCCGAAGGCCAGCAACAGGGCGACGGCGTCGTCGACGCCAGGGTCGCAGTCGATGATCAGGGGGCGCGCGCTCATGCTGCGGACGTCTATAGCTGATCGACCGGCACGGCGGTCAGCCCCTGCGCGACCGACGCCGCCGATTGCGACGCCTTCGCGCGCTTGAAGCCGGGCCGGTCCTGCATCCGCGCCCAGTAGTCGGCGACCGCCGGCGGGAAGCGGTCGGCCAGTCCGAGCGACCGGGCCAGCAGGAGGGCATAGGCGACCGAGATGTCACCGCCCGTGAACCGGCCCGCGGCGACGAACTCCGCCTGGCTGACGATCGCGTCAAGCCCGCGCAGCCGGGCGAGAAACCATTTGGCATAGTCGTCGGCAACCTGCGGCTGCCGGCGGGCCTCCGGCTCTAGCCGCGTGTAGCGCAGCACCAGGGTCTGCGGGAACGTCAGGGTCGCCTCGCCGAAATGCAGGGCGTTGAGCCAGGCGCCGAACCCGGGTTCATCGGGCTCGACGGCCAGGCCGCCCGGCTTGCCGTAGCGCCGCGACAGATACTCCACGATGGCCGCCGACTCGGTCATCCGCGTCTCGCCGTCCACCAGCAGCGGGATCGTACCCAGCGGATTTTCCTGCAGGTATTCCTTCTTCAGGAACCTCGGCGGAAACGGCAACATCCGCAGGTCATAGGGAAGTTCGAGTTCCTCCAGCGCCCAGAGCGGTCGGAACGAACGGGCGTCGTGGCAGTGGAACAGTATGATCATGATCGCCCCCCGGGATGCCCCGGCGCCGGGGCTGTCAGCCCGGGATTATACCGTATAGTCGCACGGGAAGAGCACTTCCTCACGGGCGTGCGGCGGCCGGGGTTGGGAATGTCCTTGACGTATCGTTCCGATGTCGATGGCCTGCGCGCCGTCGCCGTCATCCCGGTCGTGCTCTTTCATATCGGCATCAGCACCGGCGGCTTTGTCGGGGTCGACATCTTCTTCGTCATTTCCGGCTTTCTGATCACCAGCCTGATCGTCCAGGAGCAGGCTGCCGGGACCTTCTCGATCGCCGGCTTCTACGAGCGGCGGGTGCGGCGCATCGCGCCCGCGCTGCTGCTGGTACTGGCGACGTTCCTCGTTCTGTCGATCTTCGCGCTGGCACCGTCAGACCGTGAGAACCTCGGCAAAACGACGCTCTATGCCCTGGCTTCGATCTCGAACATCTACTTCACCTTCGCCCTCGACTATTTCGGTCGTGGGGCAGACGCTCAGCCCCTGCTGCACACTTGGTCGCTGGGGGTCGAGGAGCAGTTCTACCTGGTCTTCCCGCTGCTGGTGGTCTTCCTGGCGCGCCGGAAAGCCTCCCTCGCCCTGGTGTTCTGGGGCCTGTTCGCCGTCTCGCTGGCGATCAGCACCTACGGGGCCCTCAACGACTCGACGGCGGGCTTCTATCTGCTGCCAAGCCGGGCCTGGGAACTGCTGACCGGGTCACTGCTGGCGATCGGCGCCGTGCCGAAGGTCACATCGCGGCTCGGGCGCGAAGCGCTCGGACTCGCCGGCCTCGCGCTGGTCGCGGGCTCGATCCTGCTGATCAACGGCCTGACGCCCTTCCCCGGGATCGGCGCGCTTGCGCCCTGTCTCGGCGCGGCGGCCCTGATCCATGCCGGCGCATCGGGCCCCAACCTCGCCAGCCGACTGCTGTCGCTCAAGCCGATGGTCGCCCTCGGGCTGATCTCCTACTCGCTCTATCTGTGGCACTGGCCGATCCTGACCTTCCAGCGGATGGGCTGGACCTTCTTCCCCTATGACTCGAAGATCGGCGCCGGCATCGTCGTGATCGGCCTGTCGGTCATAGCCAGCTGGCTGACGTGGCGCTTCGTCGAACAGCCGTTTCGCGGCAAGCGGATGCCGACGCGCAAGGTGATGACGATTCTCGGTGTCGCCGCTCTGGCCATTGCCGCGCTGGCCACCGTTCTGTTCGCCACCAAGGGCCTGCCCGACGTGCTGCCGAACCAGGCCGGTCCGTACGCGAGGTACGCGAGCTACAACGCCGACATCAATCAACGCCGCGGGATCTGCCTGCTGTGGAAGCGCAAGGATTCGCGCCTCGACGACGCCGCGTGCCTGACGCCCGCCGGGGATCGACCGAACATCCTGATCATCGGAGACAGCCACGCCGCCAACCTCTGGCTCGGCCTGCACGAGGTCTTCCCCGAGTATCATTTCCTCCAGGCCACGGCGGCGAGCTGCAAACCGCTCCCAGTCCAGACCGGTCCGACCTACGACCGCTGCGATGAGCTGACGAAGCGGGTCTATGAGGACTTCCTGCCCGGACGCCCCGTCGACGCTGTTGTGCTGATGGGCAATTGGAAGGCCGATGACGTCGAACCGGTCGCCAGGGCGGCGCAACGCATCCGCGCCATGGGAATGAAGGTCATCTGGGTCGGCCCGCTGGTGCAGTATGACCAGGAGGCGCCGCGCCTCCTGAACCTTGCTGCGAAACGGCAGGACCCATCAATCCTCGACCGTCATCGCAAGCCGGGCCCGCGCCAGGTTGATGCGTTGATGGCCGCCAAGGCCGCGGAGACCGGCATCCCCTACTATTCGGTCGTCAACGCCCTTTGCGATGCAAAGACCTGCAAGACGACTTCGAACGGTGCGCCGATCCAATACGACGGGGCACATATGACGGGCGAGGGGTCGCGCTACATCGCGGCTGCCTTGCGTCAGCGCGGCGTATTCAGCGCCCTGGCGGAGTAGGAGGAGATGAGCTTGGCGCGCTGGCTTATGCTGATCGGGGTCATCGGGCTGATGGCCATCAGTTTCGGCGCCGGTCGCGCCATCCCCGGGTTCAAGGCCAGGCAGGAGGCCGAGGCGCTGCGCCGGGAACGCGTGCCTGATACCATGCGGTCGCAGCACTTTCGCAGCCGGGTCAGCCAGTTTCGAGAGCTTAAGTCCCGACCTACAACCATCATGATCGGCGATTCCCTGACCGCCAACGGCAACTGGAACGAATGGCTGGGTCCCTCCGTGGCCAACCGGGGGATTGGCAGCGATACGGCGCTTGGTCTCCTTGGCCGCATCGAGGCCTCGACGCCGGCGTCGGCGGAGCGGGTCTTCCTGATGATCGGCCTGAACGACCTGCGCACGTTCCAGGTCCCCCCGGCCAAGGTGGCCGGCTGGACCGCGCAGACGGTCGGCAAGCTCAAGGGCCGCCAAGTCTATCTGCAGTCGGTGCTCTACACCCGGCAGCCGAAGCTGAACGAACGGATCACCGCGCTCAATGCGCTGAACCGCCGGCTCTGCGAGACGGGCGCCTGCACCTATGTGGACCTGAACCGGGTGATCGCCCCGGACCTGCTCCTGCCGCAGGATCTGACATTTGATGGCCGCCACCTGGCCGGACGCGGCTACCGGCTGTGGGCCGACGCAATCCGGCCGCTGATCCCGGAGCCAGCCGGCGCGCACTGAGCGGTTTCGCGTGCATGCCGGATTGGGCCTATACAGTTTCCCTGCTTCGACGGGGGGAGACGACGATGCGCAGATGGGGGCTGTTTCTGGCCGGACTGGTGCTGGTCCTGGCCGGGTCATGGTGGGCGAGCGCCGTCCAGACGTCCGGCGGGATCACCGTCACGGACGTGCGGTTCAAGGGAACCGGCGGCGTGACCATGAGCGGTCTGCTCTACACGCCGAAGACCGCCACCGCCGCCACCCCCGCGCCCGGCATCCTGGCCGTCCACGGCTACATCAACAGCCGCGAGACCCAGAGCGCCTTCGCCATCGAGTTCGCCCGGCGCGGCTATGTCGTGCTGGCGATGGACCAGACCGGCCACGGCTACAGCGGCGGGGCGGCCTTCTCAAACGGCTTCGGCGGGCCGGACGGGCTGAAATACCTGCGCAGCCTGCCGACGGTCGACAAGGCCAACATCGGTCTTGAAGGGCACAGCATGGGCGGCTGGACCGTATTGGCCGCGGCCGCGACCATGCCGGACGCCTACAAGGCCGTGGTGCTGGAAGGCTCCTCGACAGGCGCGCCGTTCGCCGCCGAGGGCACGCCCGTCTGGCCGCGCAACATGGCGCTGGTGTTCAGCAAATACGACGAGTTCAGCACGATCATGTGGGGCGTGAAGCGGGCGCAGGACGTCGCCTCGTCGCCGAAGCTGAAGACGGTGTTCGGTACGACGGCCGACGTCGTTCCAGGCCGGGTCTATGGCGACCTCGCCGGCGGGACCGCCCGGCGGCTGACCCAGCCCGTCACCACACATCCCGGCGACCACATCTCGACCGCCGCCGTCGGCGACGCGACCGACTGGTTCGCCAAAACCCTCACGGGCGGCACGCCCCGCCCGGCCGCCGACCAGATCTGGATCTGGAAGGAGATCGCCACCGGCGTGGCCTTCATCGGGTTTGTGGTGCTGCTGCTCGGCGCCTTCAACGGCCTGCTGGGCCTCCCGGTGTTCGCGGCCTTGCGGCACGAGCCGGAGGCGGCCGTGCAATGGCGAACCGGCCGCTGGTGGGCCGGCCTCGCGACCACCGCCCTCCTGCCCGTCCTGACCTTCTTTCCGGCCTTCATCGCCGTGACGGTGCTGCTCAAGCCCTCGGCGCTGCTGCCGCAGAGCATCACCAACCAGGTGGTGGTCTGGGCCCTGGTCAACGCGGCCCTGACCCTCGTCATCGGCTGGTTCGGGCGCAAGCGGGCGATGGCGACGTTCGACAACCGCTGGGTCCCGGCCGTCGGGATCGCCGTCGCCACTGTCGCGGTCGGCTACCTGTCGCTCGTCGCCATGGACGCCCTGTTCAAGGTCGACTTCCGCTTCTGGGTGGTGGCGCTCAAGCTGTTCGGCCTGTCGCAGTTCAAGATCGCGCTGGTCTATGTCCTGCCGCTGACGGCCTTCTTCCTCGTCGCGACGCGGGCGCTACACGGACGGCTGCCGGTGCTTGGCGACGGCCCGGTGAAGACCTACGCCACGTCCATCGCGGCGATGTCGCTGGGCTTCCTGCTGCTGCTTGTCGTCGACTACGGCCTGTTCTTCGCCACCGGCCGTCTGCCGACCGACTTCGACCCGCTGAGCACGGTGGTGGCGATCCAGTTCCTGCCGCTGATGGCCATCGTCGCCCTGATCTCGACCTTCACCTGGCGGAGGACCGGCAGCTACGTCCCCGGCGCGGTGATCTGCGGCCTGTTCGTCACCTGGTACGTGGTGGCGGGGACGGCGACGCAGGTGGTCTAACCCCCCACCGGATCCACCGTCACCCGGCGCATGTGCCGGCGCTGGCCGTGGTAGTCGTTCAGCGCGTAGTGCCAGACCGAGCGGTTGTCCCAGAAGGCGATCGAGCCCGGCCGCCAGCTGAAGCGGCAGGTGAAGGCCTCCTTGCGGCTGTGCTCGAAAAGGTAGTCCAGCAGCGGCTTCGACTCGCGCCGGCTCCAGCCCTCGATGTTCATCGTGAAGGCCGGATTGACATACAGCGCCTTGCGGCCGGTCTCCGGGTGGACCTTGACCATCGGATGGGCGAAGCGGCCGGCCATGCCTTCGGCGTCGCTGATCTTCATCGACTCGCGCTTCTGGGCCGAGGCGCCGGTGGGGGCATACTCCCGCTCGGCGGAATGGATGGCGTTGAGGCCCTCCAGCGTCTTCTGCAGGCCCGGCGACAGCGCCTCGAACGCCGCCGCCTGGCTGGCGAACAGGGTGTCGCCGCCGAAGTCGGGCACTTCCACGGCATAGAGGATCGAGCCGATCGCGGGCGTCTCCAGGAAGCTCATGTCCGAGTGCCAGCCGCCGCCGAAATTGATCCGGTCGGTCGGCTCCTTGATGATCTCCATCACCTCGGGATGGTCGTCCATGCCGGCAACGTAGGGGTGGATGTTCAAGGGGCCGAAGCGGCGCCCGAACGCCAGCTGCTGCTGCGGCGTCAGGGTCTGGTCGCGGAAGAAGATCACCTGGTGCCGGGTGAAGGCGTCGCGGATGTCGGCGATGGTTTCGTCGGACAGCGGGCCGGACAGATCGACGCCCGATATCTCCGCGCCGAGCGCGCCGGCGACCTGGTGGACCGTGATCCCGCTCATGTGAGAGCTCCCCTTCTCGTTGGACGCATGATCGCGTGCGGCGATCCCCAGCGCAACGATCCTCCCCTCGGGCCAGATGACAATTGCCCTTTGGCCTTGATGGAATGATGCGCTCCGGTCGGTCGGCCTGGTCAAGGACGACCCCTGCGGGGTCGCCGCTGCGCGGCCGCGAAGCGGTCCTTGAGCAGGTCGTCCGCCGGAGCAACACTGGCCGTCAAGACATCAGGGCGGGTATGCCAAGAGAGCTTGGGATAGGGGCAGGATTATCCCCGCTTCACCGTCCGGAACCCGACGTGGCTCGAACCGGTATCCGGCGGCCCGGGCTGCCGCGCAGACGGGCGGTAGCGGTAGCAGAAGTTGTCGGCGCAGAGGAACGAGCCGCCCTTGATCAGGTGGCTGCGCCCGTTCGGGGACGGGGCCTCGTACCAGTCCCTGGTCCACTCCCAGACGTTGCCGCTCATGTCGAACAACCCGTAGGCGCTGGTCGGATAGCAACCGACCGGCGCGGTGCGGGCCTTGTAGCCGTCGTCGCCGGTGTCGACGGCCGGGAACACGCCCTGCCAGCTGTTGGCGCGGGGCTTGCCGGGCGCGGGCTTGTCGTCGCCCCATTCATAACGGGCGCCGTCGAGCCCGGCCCGGGCGGCGAATTCCCATTCGGCCTCGGTCGGCAGATCACGGCCCTTCCATCGGGCATAGGCCAGGGCGTCGTCGAAGGCGATCTGCACCACGGGATGGCGCTCGCGGCCGACGATGGTGCTGCCCGGTCCCTCCGGATGTTTCCAGCTGGCGCCGTCGACGATGCGCCACCAGCCGGACGGATCGCCCGAACCCAGCCCCTCGGCCCCGACGAACACCAGGGATGACGGGTTTAGCTTGCTCGCCGGGACACCGGGATAGAGCTTCGGATCCGGCCGGCGTTCGGCCAGGGTCACATAGCCGGTGGCCGCCACGAAGGCGGCGAACTGGGCGTTGGTCACCTCGGTGCGGTCGATCGAGAAGGGGCCGACCGTCACGGTGCGCGGCGGGCCCTCGTCGTCGTGCTCAGGCCGGGCGCCGAGGACGAAGGTTCCGCCCTTGAGCGCGACCTCGCCGCTCGGCGCGGCGCCCGGACAGGCCCGCGTCGGCGCGGCCAGTTGCGGCGTTTTCGCTCCGCAGCCGCCCAGGCCGAGGGCCAGAACCAGCAGGAGGCGCTTCACGCGGTGTCGCCGACGAGCGCGGTTGCAATACGACGCATGATTGCTCGAGCCCGGGCAATGTCGGCGCCCTGGTCGGTGCGCAGGCGACGCCAGGCCTCGAAACTCAGCGCCAGATTCAGCGCCTCGACGAGCTCGGCATCGCCCTGGATCGCAGCGGGCAGAGCGGCCAGCAAGGTGTCGCGCTGGCCCCGGACCAGTCGGAGCCGCCCGTCGCGAAGGGCCGCCGAGCGGGTGCGAACACTGTCGGCGGCCATCTGCAGCGGGAGCATCATCTCGAAAGCTTCCGCACGCCGGTCGATCAGGATGTTGATGGCTTCATGCCAGTCCGAGGCCTCGATCGGACCTTCCAGCAGGCCGCCGAGCCGTTCGGTCATCACCGCCTGCATGCCGCGGTAAAGGCCGTCCATGTCCTCGAACAGGCGGAACACGGTGCGCAGGCCGACGCCTGCCCGCGCGGCCACGGCCTCGGCCGGCGGCATGGTCAGGCCTTCCGACACCAGCGCGATCATCGCCTCGACGATGCGCAGGCGGCTCATCTCCGACCGCAGGCGGCGGCCATCGATGACCGGTTCTGCAGCCAGCGGAGATTTTGTCGGGGCAGTCATGCGATCAGGCCTATCACCACGGGCGCATCCTGCAAGGGATCACGCCTTCGGTCGCGGGCGGGCGAACTCCCAAAGCACAGCGAGGGTCAGCACGATGGCCGAACCGATGATGCCTTTCGCCCCCGGATAGTCGGTCCCGACCGACTTCGAGACGAAGGCGATGTAGACGGCCAGCAATGCCCGGAGCAGCTCGATCGCCAGCAGCGGCGCCGCCAGGGCCCTGAAGCGAGCGACGACCAGCAATTCGACCAGTCCGGAAGCGATCTGACCCGCCCCGATCATCGCCAGCAGGAAGACGATCGTCCGTCCGCCCTGGGCCAGATCGAAGTGCGCAATGACCCCTGCGCCGCTGTCAGGCAGGAAGACGTGGATCGCACCACGAACGAGGTTCATCAGGCCGAGACCGACCAGCAGGGCGAGGGTGAACCGCGAGGGCGACCGGCCAGCCGCGGCGCTCATCGACCTGGCGCCTCGGAGCACTGGATCAGCAATTGACCCGCCAGGCCGGCCTTTCGGTGGCGGCCGATCTCAATCACCTCGGGCGAGGTGGCGATCTCCACAAAGGCGGCGCGGCTCGGGTATTCCATGATGGCCACCACGTCCCAAAGTTCGCCCACCTCGCCGATGACGAGTGCGTCGACCGTGCTGGAAAAGCGCAGTCTCCCGCCCTTTGCCAGCACCAGCGGGGCCATCACGCGGCCGTAGCGGTCGTAGGCTTCGCGACCGGTCATCTCCGGTTCGCCGGGTTCGTCGTACTGGGCCTTGTCGCGGAACTTGAGCAGGTTGAGCATGACGATCGGCCCCTCGCCGCCCATGGCGAGCAAGGCCTGCATCTGTTCGCCTTTCGGCAGGACAGCGTTTTCCACGTTCATCAGCGGGTCTCCGAAATGAAGCTGTCGATCAGGGCCGCGATCTCATCGGGCTTGTCCTGCTGCAGGAAGTGGCCGCCGCCCTGGACGACGGTATGTTTCTGCCCCTTCGCGCCGGGCACCCGCTGCTGGAACGGGACATCTCCGCCCTTCGACACCGGGTCGCTGTCGCTGAAGGCGGTCAGGAAGGGCTTGTCGAAGGCCTCGAGCACCTTCCAGGCCGCCTTGTTCTCGGCGACCGACGGATGCTCCGGCGTCACCGGCACGAATGTCGGGAAGATCCGCGCGGCGGACTTGTAGCTCTCGTCGGGATAGGGCGCGTCGAAGGCGGCGATCTCTTCGGGACTGAGCTCGCGCACAGTGCCCATGTTGACGATCATGCCCGCCGGAAAGACCGGGATGGACTGGCTCATCGTCAGCCAGGTCTGGAAGGCGTCACTCATGCCCGTACCGGTCGGCAGGCCGGTGTTGGCCACGATCACGCGGGCGAAGCGCTCGGGGAAGGCGGCGACCAGGCGCAGGCCGATCAGTCCACCCCAGTCCTGGCAGAACAGGGTGATGTCCTTCAGGTCGAGCGCGACCAGCCAGGCGCTCATCCAGGCCACATGTTTCTCGTAGCTGTAGTCGGTGGTTTCCGCGGGCTTGTCCGATCGGCCAAAGCCGACGAGGTCCGGCGCGACCACCCTGTGCCTGCCCTTCAGCGGCGCGATGATGCCCCGATACAGATAGGACCAGGCTGGCTCCCCGTGCATCAGCAGCACCGGCGCCGCATCACGGGGCCCCTCGTCAATGTAACCGATGCGCAGATCGACGTCTGACGCGTCGCGAATGGTCTCGTAGTGAGGCGCGAACGGGAAGTCCGGCAGGTTGCTGAAACACTCGTCAGGGGTTCGGAGAACCTGCATGCTCGATCTCTCGGGGGGTCGTGAAGCCGGGTTGACCGGCGGGGAAACTAATGGCACTAACTATGCCAATATAATTCGGGCAAGCAAGCCGGAATTGGGGGCGAGATGAAACGGATCCTGACGGGACTGCTGGTCGTCGTCATGCTGGCGGGCGTTGGAGCCTGGTTCCTGCGCGGGGACCTGGCGATCCGGCTCATGGAGCGCCGACTGGCGGTCGGCATGGCGACCAACGTCGTCGCCGGCCTGCCCGACGGGTTGCATGTGGCCGTCTGCGGCTCGGGCGGCCCATTCCCGGACGGCGATCGCGGGGCGCCCTGTACTGCGGTGATCGCCGGCAAGCGGCTGTTCATCGTCGATACGGGCGAGGCCGCCGGCCGGACACTGGGCCGCATGGGCATCGCCGGCAACTCGGTGGTGCTGCTGACCCACTTCCACTCCGATCATATCGACGGTCTGGGCAACGTCGCCATGCAGCGCTGGGCCGGCGGGAACCTGCCGACGCCACTGAAGCTATACGGCCCTCCGGGCGTCGAGCAGGTCGCGGCCGGCTTCACCCAGGCCTATGTGGCCGACTCCAGCTATCGCACGGCGCACCACGGTGAGGGCGTCGCCCCGCCGTCCGGCGCGGGCATCGAGGCCCGCCCCTTCGCCTTCCCGGAAGGGCGGGACTCGGTCGTGGTGCTGGAAGAAGACGGCGTGAAGATCACCGCCTTCAAGGTTGACCACGGCCCGGTCGAGCCCGCCGTCGGCTATCGCTTCGACTACAAGGGACGCAGCGTCGTCATCAGTGGCGATGCCGCCCCCTCGCCCAACGTAACCCGGTTCGCCACGGGCGCTGACCTGCTGGTGCATGAAGCCCTGTCGCCGCGTCTGGTCGGCCTGATCGAGAAGGCGGCGCTCAAGGCCGGGAACACCAAGCGCGCCAAGATCATGAACGACATCCTCAACTACCACACCACCCCGGAACAGGCGGCCGACATCGCCACGAAAGCCGGCGCGAAGGTGCTGCTGCTCAACCACATCGTTCCGCCCCTGCCGTTGCGGGCGCTTGAAGGCCCGTTCCTCGGACAAGCCCGCAAGATCTTCGCCGGCCCGCTGTGGATCGCCCGTGACGGCGACCTGATCAGCCTGCCCGCGGGCAGTTCCGACATCACCCGTAAACGCCTTCTGCGCTGACGCGAGACCTGACCATGAACCGCAAACTGACCGTGACCCTGGGGGTCGTCGCCCTTGTGCTGGTGGCCGGCGTCGTCGCCTTCCAGCAGTTCTGGATCTACATTCCCGGCGTGATCGGGCGGATCAAGAATCCGATCCAGCCCTTTCATGAGGTCACCTGGGCGTCGGGCGCAGCGCCGGCCCCGGCTGCGGGCGCGAAGCGACCGCCCAACGTCATCGTCATCGTCGCCGACGACCTCGGCATCAACGACCTCCAGTCGACCGGTGAGGGCGTGGCCAACGGCGCCCTTGAGACGCCGAGCATCGACTCCCTGGCCCGCAACGGCGTCAGCTTCGTCAACGGCTATGCCGGCAACGCGACCTGCTCGCCCTCGCGGGCGGCGATGATGACCGGCCGCTATCCGACCCGGTTCGGCTTCGAGTTCACCTCTGTGCCGGTTGCCTTCGCCCGCAACATCGTGCGGCTTGGCGGTCATGGCCCGGTAAAGCCGATCTTCTACGAGGACCGCGTCGCCGGCATGCCGGCGGTCGAGGACCTGGGCGTGCCCGCCAGCGAAGTGACCCTGGCGGAGACGATGAAGTCCGCCGGCTACCGCACCCTGCACATCGGCAAGTGGCACCTGGGCGAGGCCGAGGGTCTGCGTCCGCAGGACCAGGGGTTCGATGACACGCTCGGCTTCTACGCGGGCGGCGGCATGTTCCTTCCGGCCAACGACCCCAACGTCGTGAACTCGAAGCAGGACTTCGATCCCATCGACCGGTTCCTGTGGGCCAACCTGCCCTTCTCCGTCCGGTTCAACGGCAGCAAGCCGTTCCATCCCCGCAACTACATCACCGACTACTTCGGCGATGAGGCGGTCAGCGCCATCCGCGCCAACAAGGACCGTCCGTTCTTCATGTACCTGGCGTTCAACGCGCCGCACACGCCGCTGCAGGCCCTGAAATCCGACTACGACGCCCTGTCGTCGATCAAGGACCACCGGCTGCGGGTGTACGCGGCGATGATCAAGGCGCTCGACCGCAACGTCGGCAAGGTGATGGCCGAACTCGAGGCCCAGGGCCTGACGGACGACACCATCATCATCTTCACCAGCGACAACGGCGGGGCCAACTACATCGGCCTGCCGGACGTCAACAAACCCTACCGCGGCTTCAAGGCGACCTTCTTCGAGGGTGGCGTGCGGGTGCCGTTCTTCGTCAAGTGGCCGGGTCAGATCCAGCCGGGCTCGACGACGACGGCGCGGGCGATGCACTTCGACATCTTCGCCACTGCGGCGGCGGCGGCGCGCGCGCCGGCGGCCAAACCCGGCGTGCTGGACGGCGTCGACCTGCTGACCCTTGCCAGTGGCAAGGCGTCCGACCGTCCGCTGTTCTTCCGCTCGGGTCACTACCGTGTGGTGATCAACGGAGACTGGAAACTGCAGCTGTCGGAGCGGCCCAAGAAGACCTGGCTGTTCAACCTCAAGGCCGATCCGACAGAGCAGACCAATCTGGCAGCGTCCAACCCGGCCATCGTGGCCCAGCTGACGGCTATGCTCGACGCCCAGGATCGTCGAGCCGCCAAACCGATCTGGCCGGCGCTGATCGAGGGCCCGATCTGGATCGACAAGGCGGTCGACGGCACGCCCATGCCGAAGGACGCGGAATACGTGATGTGGGCTAACTGACCCGCAGCTGATGCAGGGCGATCCCCGCCGCGACCGCGACATTCAGCGAGTCGAAGCCGGGCGCCATCGGGATAGAGACCGTCCGGCAACGGGCCAGGGTCGCGTCAGGCAGCCCTGGCCCTTCCGCGCCCAGCAGCAGGGCCGGGCGGGCAAGCGGCGGCAGGTCTGAGAGGGCGGTCTCCCCTGACGGGCTCAGCGCCACTGGCGTGAAGTCCCGCCGCGCCAGCAGTCCGATCAGGTCCTCGCCTTCGCCCAGACGCGCATAGGGCACGCGCAACACGCCCCCGACCGAGACCCGGATGGCCTTGCGATAGAGCGGGTCGCAGCAGGTCGGATCGAGCAGCACGGCGTCGACCCCGAACCCGGCGGCATTGCGGAACAGCCCGCCCATGTTGTCGTGGTTGGCGATGCCGACCAGCGCCAGCACCAGCGCCCTGTCCGGCAGACCCGCGAGCAGGTCGTCCGCCCTGACCGGCGCGGCTCGCTCCGCCAGCGCCAGAATACCGCGGTGCAGCTCGAAGCCGACGATGGTGTCCAGCACCGGCGGGCTGGCCAGGAAGACCGGAACCTCCTGCGCCAGCTGCTCCAGGATCGGCATCAGCTTCTCCAGCCGCTTGGCCGCGATCAGCACCGACAGGGGCCGGAACCGCTGCTGGCCGGCCAGCACCCGCAGCACGGTCTCGCCCTCGGCGATGAAGCGCCCTTGCCGCCCGACGAGGTCCCGCTCGCGGATGTCACGATAGGCGTCCAGGCGGGCGTCTACCGGGTCGTCGATGGGGATGAAGGTCGGGATCGCCTGCGCCTCAGAAGCTCTTGGGCATGCCGAGCACGTGCGTGCCCACGTGGCTGAGGATCAGGTTCGTACTGATCGGGGCCACTTGATAAAGGCGCGTCTCGCGGAACTTGCGCTCGACGTCGTACTCCTCGGCGAAGCCGAAGCCGCCGTGGGTCTGGATGCAGGTGTCGGCGGCGGCCCAGCTGGCCTCACTGGCCAGCATCTTGGCCATGTTCGCCTCGGTCCCGCAGGGCTGGCCGGCGTCGAACAGCGCTGCGGCGTGATCGACCATCAGGGCCGCCGCCGACAGCTGGACGTAGTTGCGGGCGATGGGGAACTGCACGCCCTGGTTCTCGCCGATGGCCCGGCCGAACACCGAGCGTTCCTGCGCATAGGCGCTCGACCGGTCGATGAAGAACCGCCCGTCGCCGATGCACTCGGCGGCGATCAGGATGCGCTCGGCATTCATGCCGTCGAGGATATAACGGAAGCCCTTGCCCTCTTCGCCGATGAGGTTCTCGACCGGCACCTCGAGGTTGTCGAAGAACAGCTCGGTGGTGGCGTGGTTCAGCATGGTGCGGATCGGCCGGATGGTCAGGCCATTGCCGACCGCCTTGCGCATGTCGACCAGCAGCACGCTCATGCCGTCGGCCGGACGGGCCGCGTCCTCGCGGGCCGTGGTGCGACAGAGCAGCACCATCAGATCGCTGTGCTCGGCGCGGCTGATCCAGATCTTCTGGCCGTTGACGACGTATTTGTCGCCCTCGCGGCGGGCGAGGGTGGAGATGCGGGTCGTGTCGGTGCCGGCGGTCGGCTCGGTCACGCCGAAGGCCTGCAGGCGGAGCGCGCCGTTGGCGATCTTCGGCAGATACTCGGCCTTCTGCGCCGCGCTCCCGTGCTTGAGCAGCGTACCCATGGTGTACATCTGGGCATGGCATCCGCCGCCGTTGCCGCCGCTGCGGTGGATTTCCTCCAGCACCGCCGTCGCCGCCGACAGGCCAAGGCCCGAACCGCCGTATTCCTCAGGGATCAGAACCGACAGGAAGCCGGCCTCGGTCAGGGTGCGCACGAACTCGGTCGGATAGGTCCGCTCACGGTCCAGCGCGCGCCAGTACTCGCCGGGAAAGCCCGCGCACAGCTTGCGGACGGCGTCTCGGATCTCGGGATGGGATGGCTCGCTCATGGCCGCGAGCTAACGGGCGGACGCAGGGTGAGGCAAGAGGGCCACGCGTTCCAATTAGACTCCGTCATGGCCCGGCTTAAACTGAAGGCTCAGCCCGGCCGTTCCGGCTGCGGACTAACGGCGGCGTTTCCAGCGCCCTCAGCCACCGCCTTCAGCGCTTCGCCCAGCTCGTCCACCATCTCCGGCGTCGTCGCCCAGCTGCACATGAAGCGCACCGTGCCGTCGATGAAGCGGTAGACGAACCAGCCGGTCGCCGCGAGCCGGTCCAGCGTCGGCTGGTCCATCTCGACAAAGATGCCGTTGGCCTCGACCGGATGGACGATCGGGAACGGCATCAGCGCCGCCAGCCGCTGCGCCATGGCGTTGGCATGGGCGGCGCGAGTTTGCCAGGCGCCCGTCTCGAGCAGGCCGATCCACGGCGCGGCGAGGAACCGACCCTTGGACACCAGCTGGCCGGCATGCTTGAGCCGCGCATCGAACCGGCGGGCGAGGCTCTTGTTGAGCAGGACGATCGCCTCGGTCGGTGTCGAACCGGCCTTGGTGCCGCCCATGATGAGGATGTCGACGCCGAGCTTCGGCACGGCCTTCAGGTCGAAGCCAGCGGCCACGGCGTTGGCCAGCCGCGCGCCGTCGAGGTGCACGCCGTAGCCGCGCGCCTTCACCGGATCGATCAGCGCCTTGAAGGTCTGGGCCGAGCAGACCGTGCCGTACTCGGTGGTGTTGGTCAGCGACAGCGCCGCCGCCGGCTGGCGGTAGGACACCTCTGGCTGGGCGAGCGCTTCGGCCAGGGCGGCCGGGTCGATACGACCGCTGGCCCCTGGCAGACCGATCAGCCCGACCCCCGCACCGAAGTACCCTGGGGCGCCGGTCTCGTCGGTCAGGATGTGCGCGTGTTCGTGCGCCAGAACCGCTTCATGCGGCTGGGCCAGCACGGCGCAGGAGAGGGCGTTGGCCGCCGTGCCGGAGGCGACGAAGCGAATGTCGGCGTCGGCGTCCAGCGACGCCCGGATCAGGTCGGCCGCCCGGGCGCTGACGTGGTCGGTCCCGTAGCCTGAGGCGACGCCGGCGTTGGCGGCGATCAGGGCCTCGATCACCTCGGGCATGGCGCCGGCGACATTGTCGGACGCGAAGTCGTAGCGGGCCATGGCGACTACTTCCGCAGGGCCGGTTTGGACTTCGAGAATGATCGGGCGGCGGCCAGCGCCTCGCCCTGCTTGCCGCCGGCGGCGCCGCTGCCCTGGCCGGCGCGCGCGGCGCCGCCCTGTTTCGCGGCCAGGATGGCCTTCATCTTCTCGGCGGGGGTCTGGGGGGCGTCGGTCATGGGCGGGCTATAGCACAGCTGCGCAGGGGTGCGTCCTTCGAGACGCGATCCTGACGGATCGCTCCTCAGGATGACGAAGAGGGTGGAAGCCAAAAATCTTCGTCATGGTGAGGAGCGAGGCCCCAGCCGAGCGTCTCGAACCACGCTCGCTTGACCCGCAACCCCTCGCCCCGCCATTCAGGGACGACGAACCGGGGGGAACGACATGGCGAGCGACACTCAGGGCAAGACCGCGCCCTCCAACCGGACGGTGCTCACCGCCAGCCTCGTCGGCACGGCGGTGGAGTTCTACGACTTCTACATCTACGCCACGGCGGCCTCGCTGGTGTTCGGGCCGCTGTTCTTCCCGTCGAGTTCGCCGACGGCGCAGCTGATGAGCTCCTACGCCACCTTCGCAATCGCCTTTATCGCGCGGCCCGTCGGGGCGGTGTTCTTCGGTCACTTCGGCGACCGGATCGGGCGCAAGTCGACCCTGGTCGCCTCGCTGCTGCTGATGGGCGTTTCGACGACCTTGATCGCCTTCCTGCCCGGCTACGCCATGGCTGGCTGGATCGCGCCGCTGCTGCTCTGCATCCTGCGGTTCGGCCAGGGCTTCGGCCTCGGCGGGGAATGGGGCGGCGCGGCGCTGCTGGCGGTGGAAAACGCCCCGCCGGGCTGGAAGGCCCGGTTCGGCATGTTCCCGCAGCTGGGCGCCCCGGTCGGCTTCCTCTTCGCCAACGGCCTGTTCCTGATCCTCGGCCTGAGCCTGTCGGCGGAACAGTTCTTCGACTGGGGCTGGCGCATCCCCTTCCTGCTCAGCGCCGTGCTGGTGGCCATCGGGCTGTGGGTGCGGCTGAGCCTTACCGAGACGCCAGCCTTCAAGGCCTCCCTTGAAGAAGCCCCGCCGCCGGCCGTCCCGCTGGGCGAGGTGATGCAGACCAACTGGCGCGAGGTGCTCGGCGGCACCTTCGGCGTCGTGGCCTGCTTCTGCATCTATTACATCTCGACCGCCTTCGCGCTGGGCTACGGCACCAAGACGCTCGGCTACAGCCGCGAGGCCTTCCTCAGCGTCCAGCTCATCGCGATCCTGTTCATGGCCGGCGGCATCATCTGGGCCGGCTACTGGTCGGATGCGACCAACCCGCGCCGGGTGCTGATGATCGGCTGCGCGGCGGCGGTGCTGGGCGGGTTCGCGCTGGCCCCGCTGCTCGGCTCGGGATCGCTGCTGCTGGTCGGGGTCTTCCTGTCGCTGGCGATGGTGCTGATGGGGCTGGTCTACGGCCCGCTCGGGGCCTGGCTGCCCGGCCTGTTCCCGGCCCGGGTGCGCTACACCGGGGCCAGCGTAGCCTTCAACGTCGGCGGCATCATCGGCGGGGGGATGACCCCGCTGATCGCCCAAGACCTGGCCAACAAGGGCGGCCTCGCGCCGGTGGGGCTCTATCTCAGCGCCGCTGCGGCGCTGAGCCTGGTGGCGCTGCTGCTGCTGAAGCCGAAGGCGGAATAGGGCGGGGACATGTACCGGAGGTACGTGTCCCCCAATCGAGCTTCCGGGTTTAGGGGACACGTACCTTCGGTACATGCCCCCATCAGATCTCCCGCGCCCAGGCGCGCACGTCGGCCACAAACAGGTCCGGCTCTTCCATCGCGGCGAAGTGGCCGCCGGTGGGCATGTCGGTCCAGCGGGTGATGTTGTAGGCGCGGTCGGCCCAGCTGCGGGGCGGGGCCTTGTAAAGCGCCTCGCCGGGGAAGTTGGCGAAGGCCGTCGGGGTCTCGCAGCGCTGGCCTTCCATGGCCGCGATACCGCCCTCTTCCATCAGGCCACGGTAGTACCAGGCGCCGGTCGTGAAGCTGCCGGTCATCACGTAGATCATGATGTTGGTCAGCAACTGGTCGCGCGTGTAGGCGCCGATCAGCGGCTTTGTCCGCAGGTCCGACCAGTCATAGAACCGCTCGAGGATCCAGGCCGCCTGCCCCACCGGGTTGCCGGCGCCGAGCCAGGCCAGCGACTGCGGCTTGGACGCCTGCAGGCTGAAATAGGCGCCGAGCATCTGCATCATCATCTGGCTGTGCTGCAGCCAGGCGATTTCCTCCGGCGACTGCGGCCCGCCCTTGGGCCGGAAGCCGATCATGTTGAGGTGGATCGCCTTCGCGTGCGCCCCGTGGTCGAAGCCGATCCAGCTGGTGACCAGCCCGCCCCAGTCGCCGCCCTGGGCGAGATACTGGTCGTAGCCGAGCACCTCGGTCATCAGGGTGTTGAACAGTTTGGCCGTCAGCCGCTGGCCCATCGGCCGCGCCGGCTTCGAGGAGAAGCCGAAACCCGGCAGGCTCGGCACCACGACGTCGAACGCGTCCTCGGCCTTGCCGCCGTGCTTCGACGGGAAGGCCAGCTTGTCGATCGAGGCCCAGAACTCGTAGTGGCTGCCCGGCCAGCCGTGCGTCAGCAGCAGCGGCCGCTTGCCGCCGGCTTCGCCGACCACATGGACGAAGTGCAGGTCAAAGTCCTCGACCCGCGCGGTGAACTGCGGAAAGCGGTTCAGCTCGGCGACGGCGGCCCGCCAGTCATAGTGGTCAGCCCAGTGCGCGGAGGTCTCTTCAAGGAAGGCCGCGTCACAGCCGTAGAGCCAGCCGTCATCCACCGCCGGCGCCGGCGGCCAGGGATAGTGGCGCACCTGATCCAGCACGCGGCGGACATCGGTTTCCGACCAGTCGACGGTGAAGGGCTTGGGCTGGGTCATGGTGCGTCCTTCGAGACGCGATCCTGAGGGATCGCTCCTCAGGATGACGCGCAGGGTGGGTGGCAAATCTTTTCGTCGTGGTGAGGAGCGAGCCTCAAGCGAGCGTCTCGAACCACGCAACCAGCTTCAGCGCCCTTCCCCAGCGACCGTCAAGCGTCCGGCCGCAATCCCCGCAGGATCGCCTCGAAAGCCTGTCGACGCAGGGCCGAGGGGTCGATGTCGGGCGACAGCTTGCCGGCCATCTGCAGCACGAGGCCGCCGTGCAGCGAGGCCCAGAGCATGTGGGCGATCATCATCGGATCGCCCCGCGCCGCGCCGGAGGCGACCAGCGCCCGGGCATGCCGCGCCATCATCGTTCGCGCCCGGGCGGACGCCTCGACCAGGTCCGGATACTCGGACTCGTTGGGCTGCGAAAAATCGAACATCAGCCGGTAGGCGTCGGAATTGCCCAGCGCGAACCGGACATAGGCGCGGCCCGTGGCCTCGGACTGCTGCTGCGGATCGGTGATCCCGGCGGTCGCCTGTTCCATCGCCTCGGCGAAGCGGGCGAAGCCGCTGGCCCGGACCGCCGCCAGGATCGCGTCCTTGTCCTTGAAGTAGCGATACGGGGTCATCGGGCTGACGCCCAGCTCGGTCGCCAGCTGGCGCATCGTCACCCCGTCCGGGCCGCGCTCGCCGAACAGACGCTCGGCCGCGGCGATAAGGCGCTCGCGGAACTCGGCGACGTCGGTGTCGGACAGCAGGCGGGGCATGGAGCGTTGGACTCTGACGGTCAGGCAGATTTACAGTGTACGCGCATCATTACGCAAGGACACCGGACATGGCCGCTCAGGGCTGGGACCTTCTCGTGCTTCGAAGCGATCTTCACCAGACGAAGATCGCCCCTGTGACCCTGGGCGATCCGGCCGAGGGCGAGGTGCTGTTCCGGGTCGAGTCTTTCGCCCTGACCGCCAACAACGTCACCTATGCCGTGGCCGGCGACCAGATCGGCTACTGGCGGTTCTTCCCCAAGGCCGGCGGCTGGGGCTGTATCCCGGCCTGGGGCTATGGCGTGGTCGAGGCCTCGGCCCATCCCGACTTCGCGCCGGGTGAGCGGTTCTACGGCTACTGGCCAATGGCCAGCCACCTGCTGGCGACGCCGCGCCGGTCGCGGGCGGGATTTGTGGACGAAGCCGCCTGCCGTGCCGATCTGCCGCCAGCCTACAACCAGTATGTCGATGCGCCCGCGGACGCCCGCTACAGGATGAGCGCTCGCTGCTCTATCCGCTGTTCATAACCTCGTTCCTGATCGACGATCTGCTCGCCGACAACGGCGACTTTGGCGGCAAGACGGTGATCCTCGCCAGCGCCTCCAGCCGCACGTCGCTCGGGCTGGCCTGGCTGCTGAAACAGTCCGGGCGGGTGAAGGTGGTCGGGCTGACCTCGCCGCGCAACAAGGCCTTCGTCGAGAGCCTCGGCTACTACGATCAGGTTGTCCTGTACGACGACCTCGACGCCGCGCCGGTCGAGACGCCGGCGGTGCTCGTCGACTTCGCCGGCGATCCGGTAGTGAGGGCCGCGGTGCACAAGCGGTTCGGGGACGATCTGGCCTACAGCTGTCTGGTCGGCGCCACCCACTGGGAGGCCCGGAGCGCGCCGGCCGGACTGCCGGGACCCAAACCGGCGTTCTTCTTCGCGCCGGACAGGATCGTGAAGCGGCGGCAGGACTGGGGTCCCGGCGGGCTGGAAAGCCGCTACGGCGAGGCCTGGGACCGCTTCGTCGGCGACACCCCGCGCTGGCTGACCCTGAAGGATTTCAACGGCGCTGAGGGGGTGAAGACCGCGTATCTGGATGTGCTCGGGGGGATGGCGCCGTCGAGCGAAGGGCTGATCTGCCGGCCCTAGGCATCGGGACAGACCTTCCTGCCTCCCCGGGGCGGGATGGCCGGCCCCCACCGGCACCCCTCGCGAGGGTGGCGCATCGGCGCCACGTTGAGGTATCGGCGCAACGCCCTCGCGTTGACACTGGGGGACCCGCTGCTTAAGTCTCCGGCGCGCTTAAACGGGCGGTTTTCCGTGCGGCCGAAAGGGCTTGCACGACCACGCCAACCGCCGCCGCGCCCATACGCAACACCGGATTTCCCAACGCATGCTCGGCTTCGCCAGAACACTCTTCGGTTCCTCCAACGACCGTAAGGTCAAGCAACTCGCGGCGCGGGTCGCGAAGATCAATGGGCTGGAGCCTGAATACGCCGCCCTGAGCGAGGAGCAGCTGCGGGGCAAGACCGCCGAATTCAAGTCGCGCCTCGCCGCCGGCGCCACCCTCGACGATCTGATGCCGGAAGCCTTCGCCCTCGTGCGAGAGGCCTCCAAGCGCACGCTCGGCCAGCGCCATTACGACGTGCAGATGATCGGCGGCATGGTCCTGCACAAGGGCGGGATCGCCGAGATGCGGACCGGCGAAGGCAAGACGCTGGTCGCCACCCTGCCGACCTATCTCAATGCCCTCGAGGGCAAGGGCGTCCACGTCATCACGGTCAACGACTACCTGGCCAAGCGCGACGCCGAATGGATGGGGCAGGTCTATCGCTACCTCGGTCTGTCGGTCGGGGTGATCGTCAACGGCCTGAGCCAGGCCCAGCGCCAGGAAGCCTACGGCAGCGACATCACCTACGGCACGAACAACGAGTTCGGCTTCGACTATCTGCGCGACAACCTCGTCTATGACTCCAGCGAGATGGTCCAGCGTGGCCATAACTTCGTGATCGTCGACGAGGTGGACTCGATCCTGATCGACGAGGCGCGCACGCCTCTGATCATCTCGGGCCCGACGGAGGACCGCTCGGAATTCTACCGCACGATGGACGTGGTGGTGAAAGCCCTCATCCAGGAAGAGGGTATCTTCGAGCACGACGAGAAGCAGCGCCAGGTTCTGCTGACCGAGTACGGCTCGGAGAAGGTCGAGCAGATCCTGCAGGACGGCGGCAATCTGGCCGCCGATTCCGCCGGGCTCTACGATCCGGTGAACATCTCGGTGGTGCACCACATCAACCAGGCCCTGCGGGCCAACGTGCTCTACACCAAGGACAAGGACTACATCGTCAAGGCCGGCGAGGTGATCCTGATCGACGAATTCACCGGTCGCATGATGACCGGCCGACGCCTGTCCGAGGGCCTGCACCAGGCGATCGAGGCCAAGGAAGGCGCGGAGATCCAGCCCGAGAACCAGACCCTGGCCTCGGTGACGATCCAGAACTACTTCCGCCTCTACAAGAAGCTGTCCGGCATGACCGGGACGGCCGCGACCGAGGCCCAGGAATTCCTCGACATCTACAAGATGGAAGTCACCGAGATCCCGACCAACCGTCCGGTCGCGCGGATCGACGACGACGACGAGGTCTATCGCACCGCCGACGAGAAGAACCGCGCGATCCTGACCCAGATCGAGGACTGCCATCGCCGGGGCCAGCCGATCCTGGTCGGCACGGTGTCGATCGAGAAGTCCGAAATCCTGTCCGAGCTGCTGTCGAAGCACGAGTTCGAAATCGACGGCAAGAAGATCAAGGGCATCCCGCACAACGTGCTGAACGCGCGCTACCACGAGCAGGAAGCCTATATCGTCGCGGACGCCGGCGTCCCGGGCGCGGTCACCATCGCCACCAACATGGCCGGCCGAGGCACCGACATCCAGCTGGGCGGCAACGTCGAGATGCACATGGCCAAGTGGCGCCAGGACCAGCTGGGCCTGGGCCTCGCCGTCGACCATGAAGCCGAGATGGAGGAGAAGCACCGCTTCGAGGCCGAAATCTCCGAGGCCAAGAACAAGGCGCTCGCCGCCGGCGGTCTGTACGTGCTGGGCACCGAGCGCCACGAAAGCCGCCGCATCGACAACCAGCTCCGCGGCCGGACCGGCCGCCAGGGCGACCCGGGGAAGTCGAAGTTCTTCCTCTGCTGCGAGGACGACCTGCTGCGCATCTTCGCCGGCGAGCGGCTGGACGCCATCATGCGCTCCTTCGGGGTGCAGGATGGCGAGGCGATCACCCACAAGTGGCTGAACAAGGCCATCGCCACCGCCCAGAAGCGGGTCGAGCAGCGCAACTACGAAATCCGCAAGAACCTGCTCAAGTACGACGACGTCGTGAACGACCAGCGCAAGGCCGTGTTCGAGCAGCGCCAGGAGTTCATGGAGGCGACCGACCTGTCGGAAATCGTCGCCCAGATGCGCCAGGACGTGATCGACGACATGGTTGCCCGCGACCTGCCGCCCAAGGCCTATGCCGAACAGTGGGACATCGACGACCTCGAAGAGCGGGTGCGGACCGTGCTGGGCATGGAACTGCCGCTGCGCGAGTGGGCGGCCGAGGAAGGCATCGCCAACGAGGAGATCCGCGACCGTCTCGACGACGCCGCCAACAAGCGGGCCGCCGAGCGCGAGCAGCTGGTGTCCGCCGGCCAGATGCGCGGCTTCGAGAAGAACTTCCTGCTGCAGATGGTCGACATGCAGTGGCGCGAGCACCTCGTGCACCTGGACCACCTGCGCAACGTCATCGGTCTGCGCGGCTATGGCCAGCGCGACCCGCTGAACGAGTACAAGACCGAGGCCTTCAGCCTGTTCGAGAAGTTGCTTATCGACCTGCGCACCAACGTCACCCGCTGGCTGATGACGGTCGAGTTCCAGTTCGCCGACCCCGAGCCGGAGCTTCAGCCGCTACAGTTCCAGGAGGTCCACATGGACCCCCTGACCGGCGAGAACGAGCGGGCCCGGTCCTTCGCCGGCGCCGGCGCGGACATGACCGGCGAACAGCGCGCGGCCCTGCCGATCAGCGCCCTGCCTGCCGGCTGGGAACGCACCAGCCGCAACGCCGACTGCCCCTGCGGCTCAGGCCGCAAGTTCAAGCACTGCCACGGGCGGCTGATCTAGGCTTCAGCGACCATCAGCCCTTGGCGCGACGGCGCAAGCCCTTTGCGTTCGGCCAGCCGTTATCACGCTCCCGGCGGACAGCGGCGAGGTTCGCCCGCGCGTCCGGCTGCTTGGCGAGGTAGTCTTCCAGCGCCTGGTAGATGCGGTCTCGCCATTCGGCGACCTTCAATTCGCGCTCTCGCTCTTCCTTGAGCGCCGCTCGCCTGTTCAGGCCCAGCCCATTCTTCAACCGGGTCATCGCCTGGTTCGCATACTGAATGTCAGCAATGATTTCCGGGACGTCCTCAAGGTCGAGGGACGCCATGTTTGCCGTCCTGGGTTCGATGATCGAGTGAATCCGGTTCGTGGCAGTGCGGAGGAGATGGAAGTCCCGCACGATGTCAGACTTCAGCTCATGAATCGGGAACTGCATCATCGCATCGATGCTGTTCGTCAGACCGCGCACATCGGCCGCCAAACGGCTGAAAAAGCCGGGGCTGTTCTCATCCTCAAAAAACCGTCGATTCAGCACATTGTTCAGGCAGGTGAAGCAGTCGTTCGCCAGCAACCAGCCGGTCATGGCGAAGGCGCGTTGCTTGTTTTGCTTTTCTACGCGTCCCAGAAGGTAGGCAGCAGCAAGGGCCACTACGGAGCCAATCGCCTGCACCCAAGGTGCAAGCTCGCTGCTCAAGCCACCACCAAGTCCCGACACGCCCACCCCCGCGATCCGCCATCCCCATTTGAGAGTCCGGCAGATCGCCGTACTTGGGAAATCGGCTCAACTGTCGCGGGAATTGACCGACCTGGCGCCTAAGCCCCCACCCAGTTCCCGTGGAAGCCCAGCGGCATGCGGCGGGGCATCTTCGCCCGGGCGATCGGGCCCTTGTCCATGGCCTGGGCGTCGAACACCACGAAGTCGCTGCGGGCCTCGGCGGCGATGTACTGCACCGCCAGGATCCAGCCGTCGCCTTCCGGCGCGGCGGCCGAGCGGGGCACGAACACCGGTTCCGACACCGCGTCGCCGGCGCCGCTCACCCAGTCGATGCGCTTGCCCGAGGTCAGGTCGATATGGCTCAGGCCGTTGGTGCGGATGTCACCGGGCTTGGCCGACTGGGTCGAATACCAGCCGTGGCGATTGGCCTTGAAGGTGAACCGCTCGTCGTAGCGCGGGAACTCGCCGGCCAGGTCGTCCAGCTGCTCTTCCCGGATGACGTCCGAGGCGTCGTTCAGGTCGAAGGTCCAGCGTACCAGGTAGGCCCCGGCCTGCTGGCCCCGGCTGCCGTCGGCCAGCGGGAACAGCGGCGCAACGGCGTACTTCATCACGTCGGCGACGATCTTCCCGTCCTCGTCCCAGGCGTTCATGACATGGAACACGTAGCAGGCCTCGGTCTGGAACCAGCGGATGCTGTCCACCGCCGCGTCGCGGGCCATAACGCCGACCATGGCGGGCTTTTCCGGCTCCCAGGCGAAGGGGGGCAGGCCCTTCATCGCCCGCTCCATGCTGCCGCTGAGGGGCAGGATCGGGAACAGCACGTGGCTGCCCGTGACCATGAAGTCGTGGATCATCGAGCAGTAGGGCGCCTGGAAGCTGTCGCGGCGCTTCAGCACCCCGTCGGCGCCCATCACGCCGTAGCTGACGTTGGGCGAGAACGGCATCGGCGCATCGGCGTAGCCGAAGAACACCAGATCCTTCGTCACCGGGTCTTCCTTGGGATGGGCCGTGACCTTGCCGCCGAAGGCCTGGTAGCCGCGCGGCTCCAGCGTTTCGGGGTCCAGGCCGAAGGGCTCGTGACCCTCCTCCAGCGCCAGCAGGCGGCCGCCGTGCCAGACGATGTTGGTGTTGGCCACGCCCGAGTCGACCTTGCCGAACACTTCGGGGTCGGTGGTCATCGGGTTGCCGAACGTGCCGAACAGCGATTTGCCGGCCTTGTTCTCGGTCTCCCAGCGCGGGGTCCGGACGTAGCGGTTGCGATAGCTGACCTTGCCGCCGTCGACCCAGAAGCCGTGGACCATGCCGTCGCCGGCGAACCAGTGATGGTTCGGGTCGCGCGGGTCGAACTGCGGGTTCGGTCCGATGCGGTAGAGGGCGCCGCGCAGGCCGGCGGGAATCTCGCCCTCGACCGTCAGCTCGAAGTCGTCCTCCGACCGGATCGGAGCGAAGGCGCCAGCCAGATAGGGGTTCACGCGCACGTCACGGTCCATGAGGAGCCTCCCAGCGGCCTTTGTCATTTACGATGTAAATCTATGATCCCGGGTCCTGAGCTTGGCAAGCCCTCATTTGCGGGACGAGGGACATCGCCCAAGGTAAGATGAGGTCAGGTACAGTTCCGTCTCCCCGGCGAAGGCCGGGGCCCAGATCAAAGGGCGGTGCGGGGCGCAGCAAGGGCTCGACACCGTAGCTGAATCTGGACCCCGGCCTTCGCCGGGGAGACGGATAGGAGCCGAAGGGAGAGACGGTTTGGCGACAGAGCTGGGCATCATCGAGGGCTACTACGGCAAACCCTGGTCCTGGGCCGCGCGGGCAGACCAGGTCAGCTTCCTCGCGCCCCACGGCTACCGCTTCTTCATGTACGCCCCCAAGGCCGACGCCTTCCTGCGCAAGCGCTGGCGGGAAGACCATCCGGCGGCGGAGACGAGCGCGCTCAAGGCCTTCTCGGCCCATTGCCGGTCGTCGGGCGTGCGGTTCGGGGTGGGCTTGAGCCCCTATGAGCTTTATCGCGACTTCGGCGATGAGGCGAAGGCGGACCTGGGCCGCAAGCTGGCCTGGCTGGATGACATCGGCATTGACGACCTGGGGATCCTGTTCGACGACATGCGCGGCGACCTGCCGGACCTGGCGCGAAGCCAGACCGACATCCTGCACTGGATCGCCGGGCGAACCGCCGCCAGCCGGGTGATCGTCTGCCCGACCTACTACACCGACGACCCGGTGCTGGACCGGTTCTTCGGCCAGCGTCCGGCGGACTATCTGGAGACCCTCGGCGCGGCCCTCGATCCGGCCATCGGGGTGTTCTGGACCGGCGAAGAGGTCTGTTCGGCCGAGTACAGCCCGGGGCATCTGGCGAGAGTCGCGGATCAGCTGCGCCGCAAGCCGGTGCTGTGGGACAACTATCCGGTCAACGACGGGCCGCGGATGAGCCAGTACCTGCACCTGCGGTCCATGACGGGCCGGCCGGCGGCGATGGGCGAACATCTGACCGCCCATGCGGTGAATCCCGCGCTGCAGCCGGTGCTGTCGCGCATTCCGCTGCTGACGCTGGCCGACAGCTACCGACTGGGCGACGCCTATCAGTACGGCGCGGCGTTCAACGATGCCGCGCGGAAGGTGCTCGGCGAACCGCTGGCGGGGCAGGTGCAGCTTCACATCTCCCGCTTCCAGCAGTTTGGCCTGCCGCTCACCGAGGCGGAGACCATCGCCTCGTTGCGCGCGCGCTACGCCGCCTTCGATCATCCGGGCGCGCGGGAGATCGTCGCGTTTCTGGATGGCGAGTACCGGATTACCCGGGAGATGATGGAGGCAGTGTAGGAACCGGGAAACCGGGGACAGGTCATGCTGTCCGCCTGACAATGCGGGCGGGCGGGCGAGCCGCATTTCCCTTCGACCGAAACCGCGCTAGGACCGGGAGCGAGGCTCCCGTGGAGAAATGGCCGCCATGAAGACCGCAACGACCGGCGTGTGGGGCGTTATCGCCGCCCTCACCGTGGCTCTGACCCTGAGCGCCTGCGGGCGTCAGGAGGGCAACGAGAAGCCGCCGCAGGCCGGCGATGTCGCCGTGGCGCGCATTGACGGCAAGACGGTCTGGGCCTCGGACGTCAAGCGCGAGGCTGTCGCCCAGGGCCTGATCAGCGAGGGCGAGCCGCTCGACACTTCCTCGGACCTGTTCCGCCGGGTGATGGACGAGGTGGTTGACCAGAAGCTGCTGGCCGCCGAGGCGCTGGTGAAGAAGCTTGACCGCGACCCGGTCGCCCAGCGCCGCCTGGCCGCCGCCCGCGAGCGGATTCTCGGAGACATGCTGGTCGAGAGCGTGGTCGAGAAGGCCGTGACGCCCAACGCCATTCGCGACCTCTACCAGGAGCAGCTCAAGCTTTCGAAGGTCTCCGACGAACTCAAGGCCCGCCAGATCGTCGTACAAACCCAGGCCGAGGCAGAGCAGATCAGGAAGCTGTTGGCCGCCGGCGCCTCGTTCGAGGCCCTGGCGATGGAACGGTCGGCCGACACCGCCACCCGGTTCAGCGGCGGCGATATCGGCGGGTACTTCACCCTCGATGTGATGCCGGAGCCCTATGTGGTGGCGCTCAAGGATGCCCAGCCCGGCAGCCTGGTCGGCCCGTTCGCAGTCGAAGGTGGCTGGGCCCTCGTCAAGGTCGAGGAGAAGCGCCAGGAGGCGCCGATCACCTTCGAGGCCGCCCGTCCTCAGATTGTCCGCTTCCTGACCTACGACAAGGTTCGCGACCTGCTCGAAGAGCTGCGGGCGGACGCGCGGGTCGAGGTCCTGCTGGGCAAGCCGCAGGAGGTGCCTGGCGCGCCACGTGAGCCGGCCTCGGCCCCGCCCGCGCCGACGCCTGCTCCGACGGCTGCTCCGACGGCTGCTCCGGCAGCCGGCGCGCCGGCGGCGCCCGCCGCCGAGCCCGCTCCTGCGACGACGCCGGCGAAGAAATGACCAGGGCGCCCTCGAAGCCGAAGGCTGCCGCCGGCAAGCTGACGCCCGCCCGGGCGCTTGAAGTCGCCGCCAGGCCCGCCGAGATCGTCGGCAACGCGGTCCAGCACGCGCTTGACCCGCTCACCTCGGCGATCAAGCGCGCCACGGCCCGGCGACCGGAGGCGGCTGTCGAACCAGAGGCTGTCGCCACGCCGGGCAAGCCCGGTCTGGCCGTCTCGCCGCTGGCTGTCCCGTTCCCGAAGATGCCGCCGATCGGCGGGGTCGAGATCGGTATCGGCCGGGCCGGATTCTACAAGCACGAGCGGCCTGACCTGCTGGTCATGCGCTTCGTCGAAGGGACCAGCTGCGCGGGGGTGTTTACCCGCCACGGCGTCGGTTCCGCGCCTGTCGACTGGTGCAAGAAGCAGCTGGAGGCCTCCGGGGGCGACGGCGTCCGGGCTCTGGTGGTCAACGCCGGCTGCGCCAACAGCTTCACAGGCAAGCCAGGCGCGGATGCGGCCCGCAGGGTCGCGGGCGCGATCGGCAAACGGTTCGACTGTCGCCAGCGCGATGTCATGCTGGCCTCGACCGGGGTCATCGGCGTGGTGCTGGACGACGGCAAGATCACCAGCCGCCTTGCCGAGGTCGACGGACGGATGGCCGAGGACGCCTGGTCCGAAGCCGCCCGGGCGATCATGACCACCGATACGTTCGCCAAGGGCGCCACCGCGACCGCGAAGATCGACGGCAAGACCGTGCGGATCAACGGCATCGCCAAGGGCTCGGGCATGATCGCGCCTGACATGGCGACCATGCTGGCCTTCGTGGCCACCGACGCCAACATCGCGCCCAAGGCCCTGCAGACCCTGGTCAGCCTCTACACCCGCACGACCTTCAACAGCGTGACCGTCGACGGCGACCGCTCGACCAACGACACGCTGCTGCTGTTCGCCACCGGGACCTCCCCGGCGCCGCGCATCAGCCGGGCCGGCGACCACCGGCTGGCTGATTTCCGCGACAAGCTGGAGGCCCTGTTGCTGGATCTGGCGATGCAGCTGGTCCGTGACGGCGAGGGCGCGACCAAGTTCGTTCGCATCAACGTCACCGGCGCCGAGAGCGCGGCCAGCGCCCGCAAGATCGCGCGGACGGTGGCGGAGAGCCCGCTGGTCAAGACCGCCTTCGCCGGCGAGGACGCCAACTGGGGCCGCATCGTCATGGCCGTCGGCCGCGCCGACGAGCCGGTCAATCGCGACCGGATGAAGGTCATGTTCGGCAAGCTGGTCGCCGCCCACGACGGCCTGGTCTCGCCGACCTACTCCGAGGCGAAGATGAGCGCCTACATGAAGAAGCCGGAACTTGAGGTCAGCATAGACGTCGGCGTTGGCCGGGGTTCTGCGACCATCTGGACCTGCGACCTGACCAAACAATACGTGGCGATCAACGGGGACTATCGGAGCTAGGGGCTCACAGGACGCAGAACTTCATGTCCCTTGGGGCTTGATGTCCGGTTCCCGCCGCTTCACCCTCCCGCACAATCCTGGGGAGGACGTCGAACGATGAGCTGGCTGGCGCTGACGGTGCAATGGGCGCTGGCGACCTTTTTCAGGCTTCAGGGGTGGAAGGTCGAGGGCACGGCGCCGATCCCGCGCAAGTTCGTGATCATCGCCGCGCCGCACACCAGCAACTGGGACTTCGTCTATTTCGTCGGCGGGGCGGACGCGCTGAACCTCAAGCTCAGCTTTATCGGCAAGTCTTCGCTGTTCGCCTGGCCGTTCGGACGGATGATGCGCGATCTGGGCGGCATTCCCGTAGACCGCGCGCAGTCGAAGGACATGGTCGGCACGATGGTCGCCGAGTTCGCGAAACGCGACGAGTTCATGCTGACGATCGCGCCCGAGGGCACGCGCGGCAAGGCGCGGCAATGGAAGACCGGCTTCTACCACATCGCCATGGGCGCGGGCGTGCCGATGGTCTGCGGAATGATGGACTACAAGCGCAAGGTGGTCGGCCTGGGCGAGGCCATCATGCCGACCGGCGACTACGAGGCCGACATGGTCACCCTGGCGAAAATCTACAGCCAGTGCTCCCCCAAGCATCCGCAACAGGCGACGGCGCTCTGACGGCGCGCCGACCGCTGGCGTGGTCCGGGCGCGGCTGGTAGGTCCACGTCATGCCCGAGATCACCGATCCCAAACCCACCCTGCTCGTCGCCGCCGCAGCGCTGATCGACGCCGACGGCCGGGTGCTGATCTGCAAGCGGCCGCAGGGCAAGCAGCTGGCTGGTCTGTGGGAGTTTCCGGGCGGCAAGGTCGAACCGGGCGAGACGCCCGAGGCCTGCCTGATCCGGGAGCTGAAGGAAGAGCTGGGCATCAGCGTGACCCACGCCTGTCTGGCCCCGTTTGTTTTTGCATCCCACAGTTACGATTCGTTTCACCTGCTCATGCCACTCTACCTGTGCAGGCGCTGGGACGGGTTTGTCACGGCGCTCGAACACGAGGCGCTGGCGTGGGTGAAGCCCGACAAGCTGACCGACTACCCGATGCCGCCGGCGGACGCGCCGCTGGTGGCGTGGCTGCGCGATCTCGTCTGAAGGCCTTCTGGCGCAACGAGTCCGGCGCGACCGCCATCGAGTACGGCCTGATCGCCTCGCTGGTATTCCTGGTGATCGTCACGTCCGTGACGGTGTTCGGCAACAAGACCACCGAGAAGATGCAGTACGTCAGCGACGCCGTCGCCGGGGCGATCAACTAGGACCGCTACCGCGGCGCCTTCCGCTCGACTGTTCCCAGCGCATCCGCCAGCCGCATCTTCGCGGATCCGGGCTTCAAGGGCTTCTGCTGGCTCTCGTGCGGGGCCCAGCCGGTGACCGTGATGATCTCGAAGGTGGCGACGACCTTGCCGTCCGGGCCGCTGAACCGCTGGCCGTAGAGCTCCATCGCCCGCAGCAGCACGCGCCGGGTCAGGGGGCGTCTGGGCCTGTCGCGCAGGACATTGGTCTCGCCCATCGCCCGCAGGTCGCGCAGCAGCGCCAGAGGATGGGCATAACGGACAGCGACGCTGTCCACATCGGCCACCGGCAGGGCCAGTCCTGCCCGCTGCAGCAGGGCGGCGGCGTCAAAGGCGTCGGCGAACGGCGAGATACGCAGGCCGGCCCCGCCGCTGATCTCGGCCTCGGCTTCCAGCAGGCACTGGCGCAGCTCGGTCAGGGTCGCGCCGCCCAGAACCGAGCCGATGAACAGCCCGTCCGGCTTCAGGGACCGGCGGATCTGGATCAGCGAGCCGACCAGGTCGTTGGTCCAGTGCAGCGCCAGGGTCGAGACGATCAGGTCGAGGCTTTCCGGCGCAAAGGCCGACAGTTCCTCGTCCATCACCAGACGGGGGCCTGCCCGGTCGGCAAGCATGGCCGCCGACAGGTCCGATTCGATCAGCAGGTCGACCTTGGCCGCCGCGTCGCTCTGCGCCAGCGCCCGGGCGAAGGCGCCGTGGCGCGCGCCCATGTCGACGGCCAGCGGAAACCGACGCATGATCGCCTCCAGTCGCGCCACCGCGTCCTGCGCCGCCCGTTCCTTGAGGAAGTCGGCGGTCGCGTACGCGGGCGCGGCGCGGTCGAGCCGCCGCCGGTGCAGGGCGCGGTCAAACAGATCGGGAGGGCTGGTGGTCATGCGCGCTGAAGATGGCCTGTCACAGCCGGTTTTGAAACCGGGTCCGCGCGTTATCGGCGCGGCGCGGGCGATGCTCGACCTCATCCTGCCGCCACTCGACACCGCCGGCGCGCCCGCGCTGACGGGGGGCCTCACCGCCGACGTCTGGAGCCGGATCACGTTTCTCGAAGCACCGGTCTGCGACGGCTGCGGCGCGCCCTGGGAATTCGATCCCGGTCCCGGCGTGCGTTGCGCCGCCTGCATGGCGCGGCCGAGAGCCTACGATCGGGCGCGCGCCGCCTGCCTCTATGACGAGAACAGCCGTGATCTGGTCCTCAAGCTGAAGCATGCCGACCGCACCGATCTGGCGCCGGTGCTGGCCCGCTGGCTGCTGCGCTCAGGGCGCGACCTGCTGGATGAGGCGGAGGTGATCGTGCCCGTGCCGCTGCATCGCTGGCGACTGCTGTCGCGCCGCTACAACCAGATGGCCGAGATCGCCCGGCCGCTCGGCGCGCTGACCGGCGTCGCCGTCGCGCCGGATGCCCTGATCCGGGTGCGGCGCACCGAAAGCCAGGGCGGCAAGTCAGCCGCCGGACGGCGCCGCAACGTGGCCGGAGCCTTCGCCGTCCCGCCGGCGCGCCGGCCCCGGATCGACGGGCGGCGGGTTTTGCTGATTGACGACGTTCTGACCACCGGCGCTACCGCACATGCCTGCGCGAGGGCGTTGAAGGCGGCCGGAGCCGCCGCCGTCGACCTGGCGGTCATCGCGAAGGTGCGCGCCGGGGCGGACACCACTATATGACATCCATCATCATCGTCAGCGCTCCGAGACCATGGCCCACGTCACCATCTACACCCGTCCCTTCTGCGGCTACTGCGCCCGCGCGCTCAGCGTGCTTGGCCAGAAGGGCGCGGACTTCACCGAGGTCGAAGCCGGCATGGACCCGGCCCTGCGCAAGGAAATGATGGACCGCTCCGGCGGTCGGTCGACCTTCCCGCAGATCTTCATCGGCGAAGACCACATCGGCGGCTGCGATGACATGCTGGCCCTCGACCGGGACGGTAAGCTGGACGCCCTGCTGACCGCATGACCCTGCGCGTCGGCCTCGTCCAGACCCGCACGCCGGCCACTCACGCGGCGGCGCTGGCGCATGTCCTCCCGCTCGTGCGGGACGCGGTGGCGCAGGGCGCGACCTTTGTCCTGACGCCCGAGGCGACCAACATCCTCGAGCGAAACCGCGAGACGCTGCTGCCGCAGCTGACCCTGCTGGCGGACGATCCGGTGGTGAGCGGCCTGCGCGGGCTGGCCGCTGAGCTCGGCGTCTGGATCGACGTCGGCTCGGCGCTGGTCCGGCGCGAGGACGGCAAGGCCGCCAATCGCCAGGTGCTGATCAATCCCGCGGGCGAGATCACCGCCACCTACGACAAACTGCATATGTTCGACGTCGACCTGCCGACCGGCGAGACGGCGCGCGAGTCGGCGACCTATGAGCCCGGAGGCCGCGCCGTGGTGGCCGACATCGACGGCGCGCGGCTGGGCCTGAGCATCTGCTACGACATGCGCTTCCCGGCCGTCTACCGGGCGCTGGCGAGCGCCGGGGCGACCGTCCTGACCATACCGGCGGCCTTCACCCGCCCGACCGGCGAGGCCCACTGGGAGGTGCTGCTGCGCGCCAGGGCGATCGAGACCGGCAGCTTCGTGCTGGCGGCGGCCCAGGGCGGGTTCCACGAGGATGGCCGCGGCACCTGGGGCCATTCCACCATCGTCGCGCCATGGGGCGAGGTGATCGGCAAGCTTGACCACGACGAGCCCGGCGTCCTGATCGCCGATCTTGATCTGGCCGAGGCGGACAGGGCCCGCGCAGCCATCCCCGTGCTGACCAATGCCCGGGCGTTCGTCGGGCCATGATCAAGTACGCCCTCGCCTGCGAGCACGGCCACGAGTTCGAGGGCTGGTTCGGCGCCTCCGCCGACTTCGATGACCAGGCCGAACGGGGCCTGCTCGACTGCCCGGTCTGCGCCAGCAAGGCCGTCCGCAAGCAGATCATGGCGCCCAGTGTCGCCGGCACGAAGGCACAGTCCTCCGGCGCCGGCCTGCCGCCTGAAGCGCGCCAGATGATGATGGAGGCGATCGGCAAGGTGCGCGCCCATGTCGAGGACAACTTCGACTACGTCGGCGACACGTTCGCCCGCGAGGCCCGCGCCATCCACGAGGGCAGGTCCGAAGAACGCGGCATCTACGGCGAGGCTACGCCCGCCGAGGTCAAGGCGCTGGTCGAGGACGGCGTGCCAGTCGCGGCCCTGCCGCCTGCGCCACCAAAAAAGACAGACGTGAACTAGATCGTGCGGGGCGCCTGATGAGCGAGATGATGCTGGTGTTCGAGCAGGTCGACGCCCTGACGGCCCAGTTGCGCCGGCTGAACCGCCCCGCCGTGGAGATGCTGCAGCCGGGCATAGCGCCCTATGACGTCGAGGACGCCGTCGCTCCCGCCGGCCGCGCGCCCGAGGACCTGACCGCGATGTACGGCCGCCATGACGGCGTTGATCTGCCGGTCGGCCGGACGCTCGGCGATGGCCATGTGATCCCCGGCCACTACTGGATGCCGATCGCCGAGGCGAGCCTGCATTACAGGGGCTTCGCCGGTCTGGCCGATCTCTGGCCGGCCAGCTGGTTCCCGATCCTGACGGACGGCGGCGGCGGCTACCTGGCGGTGATCTGCGACGCGGAGTCGCCTGACTATGGCTGCATCGTCGAGTTCCTGCCCGGCGAGGATGAGCACGAGATCATCTTCGACAGCGTCTCGATGATGCTGGCCACCGCCGTGCGCTGTTTCGAACAGGGCGCCTATGCGGTGAAGGGCGGGTATCTGGACGAGGACTACGAACAGTCCGGCCAGATCGCGGACCTGCTCAACGGCGCGCGCAGGACGATCGACGCGGCGGACTACCGCTGAGCACCGTTGGGTTGGCGATCCAGTCGCCAGCGCCAGATCGGGCCGTCGTCCGGGTCATCGAGCGCCTGAATGAACTGCAGGCCCAGCCGTCGCAGGATCATCGTCGAGTGGCTCTCTTCCGGCCGGGTGTGCGCCAGCACGTGATCGACCTCAGGGTTCGCCAGGGCGTGATCGACCATCCCCTGCGCGGCCTCGGTGGCCAGACCCTGATGGCGATAGCCGGGGGCGATCTCGTAGCCGATCTCGACCTGGCCGCCTGCCGGCGCGCCCTTGAAGCCGCCGAGTCCGATCAGGGTGTTGTCAGCCTCGTGGATGATGAAATGCATCCACCACTGCGCCAGGGCCGGGTCATCGGCCAGCATGTCGCGGCTGCGGCTGATGGCCTCCATCGCGTCCGGACCGGCCCAGTCCGTGGCGATGGCGACGCCGAGCGTCTCTGACAGGACCTCGTTGCCCAGCCCGACGGCGAGAAGGTCGCCGTACTGCGCCGGCGCAAGACGGAGGCGGGCCGTACGGATCACCATCAGCCCCGGGTCACCGTCATCATGTAGTTGACGTCGGCGTCGGACGACCGGACCCACTTGCCGGCCAGCGGGTTGTAGGACACGCCGAACGGCCCGTGGATGTCGAACGGATGGCCTTCGAGGAACGAGCGCAGCTCTTCCGGCGTCAGGAACTGTTTCCAGTCGTGGGTCCCGGCGGGCACCCAGCGCAGGACGTATTCCGCGCCGATCTTGGCCAGGGCCAGCGCCTTCAGCGTGCGGTTCAAGGTGGCGACGATCATGATCCCGCCCGGCGACAGCAGCTTCGCTGTCGTGCGCAGGAATTCGCCGGGATCGGCGACATGCTCGATCACTTCCATGTTGAGGATCACGTCGAACGGACCGGCTTTCTCGACCAGCAGCTGTTCGGCTGTCGAGGCGCGGTAGGCGATCTCCAGCCCCTGCTCTGCGGCGTGGGTCGAGGCGGTGCCGATGTTGCGTTCGGAGGCGTCCACCCCGGTTACAGCGAAGCCCAGCCGGCTCATCGGCTCGCTCAGCAGCCCGCCGCCACAGCCGATGTCCAGCAGCTTCAGCCCCTCGAACGGCTGCCGCTTGCAGCCGTCACGGCCGAATCTGGCCAGCGCCTGTTCCCGGATGAAACCGAGACGGATGGGGTTGAATTTGTGCAGCGGCGCGAACTTGCCACGCGGGTCCCACCATTCGGCGGCGATGCGCGAGAAGCGCTCGACGTCTGCGGGATCGACGCTGGTGCGGAGCTCTGCGGCGGGGGCGGTCATGCCCCTTATCTAGTCCGCCTTGGCGGGGACGTCGACGGTGAGCGATCTGGCGCATTGCGGCGCCGCGAAAGCCTCGCTAGAAGGCGACCTCTTGCGTGGCTTGGGCGTTCCAATCGCTGAACGCGCAAGAAAAAACCGCCAAACGAGGGGGCGAGCGGCCTGACGTGTCACGGCTGGTGATGAAATTCGGCGGCACCTCGGTGGCCGACCTTGAGCGGATCCGGCGCGTCGCGCGGCTGGTGGCGGCTGAAGTCGCGACCGGCAAGCAGATCGCCGTGGTGGTCTCGGCCATGGCCGGAAAGACCAACGAGCTGGTGGCCTGGACTGACGGCGCCGGTCCGGCGGCCCAGGGTCTGCCCGCGAGTGACGACGAATACGACATGGTCGTCGCCAGCGGCGAACAGGTCACCGCCGGCCTGCTGGCCATGACCCTGCGCAACATGGGTCTGAACGCCCGCTCATGGCTGGGCTGGCAGGTCCCGATCCTGACCGACGAGGCGCACGGCCGCGCGCGGATCGACGAGATTCCGCCCGAGAAGCTGGCGGCCGCAATGGACGCCGGCGAGATCGCCGTGATCGCCGGCTTCCAGGGCGTGACCCGCGACGGCCGCATTGCCACCCTGGGCAGGGGTGGTTCGGACACCAGCGCGGTCGGCATCGCCGCCGCGCTCGGCGCCGCCTGTGACATCTACACGGACGTGGACGGGGTCTACACCACCGACCCACGCATCGAGAGCAAGGCCCGCAAGCTGGCGCGCATCTCCTACGAGGAGATGCTCGAAATGGCGTCGCTGGGGGCCAAGGTCCTGCAGACCCGATCGGTCGAGCTGGCCATGTCGCAGCATGTTCCGCTGCGCGTGCTGTCCAGCTTCATCGAGCCGGGAGAAGAAGCCGGCCATACTTCCGAAGGGAAGGGCACCATCGTCTGCGACGAGGAGGAGATCGTGGAAAAGCGCATCGTGAGCGGCGTGGCCTACAGCCGCGACGAAGCCAAGATCAGCCTGTTCGGCCTGCCGGACACGCCGGGCGTCTCCTCGAAGATCTTCGGCCGCCTGGCCGACGCGAACGTCAACGTCGACATGATCGTCCAGAGCCACGCCCGCAGCGAGGGCGCGGCCAACATGGAGTTCACCGTCGGCAAGCGTGACGCGGGCCGCACCGTGGAGATCCTGCGGACGGCCCAGGCCGAGATCGGCTTCGAGGACGTTCAGCTGAACGAGGACGTCGCCAAGGTCTCGGTGATCGGCGTGGGCATGCGCAGCCATGCCGGGGTCGCCAAGACCATGTTCACCGCCCTCGCCGAAAAGGGCGTGAACATCCAGGTGATCTCCACGAGCGAGATCAAGATCAGTGTGCTGATCGACGAGGCCTACACCGAACTTGCCGTCCGCGCCCTGCACAGCGCATACGGCCTCGATCAGCTCTGACGGCCAAACGCCCTCGAACCGCCTGATTTGGCGGCAATTCCCCGTGGGCTGACTGATCGCCGGGTGATTGTCGGCAGTTGACGCCATTTGCGCGGTCGGGGTCACTGTTCCGCTGCGGAAATCTGCTATAGGCGCCGCAGAGATCGGGAGAACAGCCAGGCCAATGGTCGCGACGGGCCTTTCCATTCGTGGTCCACGCAGTCTGCTTCGGCAGATTCGCGAAGCCATGGCTGGCGGCGCCCCGGCCCAGACGAAGCTGGACATGGTGGTACGGATCATCGCCCGGTCGATGGTTGCGGAGGTCTGCTCGATCTATCTGCGCCGCGCCGGCGGCGACCTCGAGCTGTTCGCCACCGAAGGCCTGTCCAGCGATGCCGTGCACGTCACGCGCCTGAAGACCGGAGAGGGCCTGGTCGGCGAGATCGTGCGGCTCGGCCGGCCGCTGAACCTCAGCGACGCGCCCAATCATCCGGCGTTCGCCTATCGCCCGGAAACCGGCGAAGACCCCTACCACTCCTTCCTCGGCGTGCCGTTGCTGCGGGGCGGTCGGCCGATCGGCGTTCTGGTCGTCCAGAACCGCACCGAGCGCAGCTACGGCGAGGAAGAGGTCGAGGACCTGCAGATCATCGCCATGGTCCTGGCCGAGATGGTCGGCGCCGGCGAACTGCTGAGCAACGAGGCGCTCAAGGACGTCGAGATCGCCCCCCACAAGCCCGAGCGGCTCAAGGGCGCCAGGTTCTCGGATGGTCTCGCCTACGGCACGGTCGTCCTGCACGACCACCCGGTGGCGCCCGAACAGCTGCTGTCCGACGACGCGGCGGCCGAAGAAGTCCGGCTGGCCACCGCAGTCGCCGCGCTGCAGAAGCAGATCGACGAGATGCTGGAGGGCCACCACGGCCTGGTCGGCGCGCCGTACGAGGTGCTCGAGACCTACCGCATGTTCGCCCACGACCGTGGCTGGAACCGGTCGCTGCAGGAAGCTGTGCGCTCCGGCCTGACCGCCGAGGCGGCCGTCGAGCGCGTGCGCAGCGAGCACCGCGCCCGGCTGGGCCAGGCCCGCGATCCCTATCTGCGGGAACGTCTGCATGACCTGGAAGACCTCAATGACCGGCTGTTGCGACATCTGTCGGGCGATGGCGTGGTGTCACGGGAGTTGCCGGACGACGCCATCCTGGTGGCGCGCAACCTGGGCCCGGCCGACCTGCTGGAGTACGACCGCACGCGCCTGAAGGGCCTGCTGCTGGAAGAGGGTTCCACCGCCAGCCACGCCGCGATCGTCGCGCGCGCCCTGGACATTCCCTGCGTCGGTCGTCTGGCCGGCCTGCGCGACAAGGTTTCACAGGGCGACGCGGTGATCGTCGACGCCGAGACCGGCGAGGCCTTCCTGCGCCCCCGGCCGGACGTCGTGAAGGCCCTCAACAGCCGACTGGAAGTGCGCGCCCAGCGCAAGGCCCAGTTCGCGAAGCTTCGCGATACGCCCGCCTTCACCAAGGACGGCTCCAAGGTCACCCTGCTGATGAATGCCGGCCTGGCGGTGGACCTGGACATCCTGGGCGAAACCGGAGCGGAAGGCATCGGCCTGTTCCGTACCGAGTTCCAGTTCATGGTCGCCGAGGACATGCCGCGTCTCGATGCGCAGCGGGTGCTCTACGAAAAGGTGCTCGACGCCGCCGGCGACATGCCGGTGACCTTCCGCACGCTCGATCTGGGGGGCGACAAGCTGCTGCCCTATATGGAGCTGGAGCGGGAGGACAACCCCGCGCTGGGCTGGCGCGCCGTGCGGATGGGACTGGACCGGCCCGCCCTTCTGCGACTGCAGCTTCGCGCGCTGATCTGGGCTTCTCACGGCCGGCCCCTGCGGATCATGTTCCCGCTGGTGGCCAGCGTCGACGAGTTCCGCGCCGCCCGCGCCTTTGTCGACGCCGAGCTCGCCTGGGCCCAGCGTCGCGGCCGACCGGCCCCCTCACGCCTCGACGTCGGGGCGATGATCGAGGCGCCGTCGCTGCTGTGGCATCTGGACGCCCTGCTGCCGATGACCGACTTCGTCTCCGTCGGCACCAATGACCTGATGCAATACCTGTTTGCCGCCGACCGCGGGAACCCGCGCGTGGCTGACCGCTACGACCCGCTGTCGCCCCCCGCCCTGCGCGCGCTGAAGCAGATCCAGAACGCCTGTGCCGAAACGGGAACGCCGGTCTCGGTATGTGGCGAAATGGCCGGCCGGCCGCTTGAAGCCTTCACCCTGGTGGCCCTCGGGTTCGATCGCCTGTCGATGCCGCCCGCGGGCATCGGACCCGTGAAGCAGATGGTGCTTTCCTGTGATCGGGAGGCCGCGCGCCGGGGCGTCGAGTCCCTGCTGAAAGGCACGTCCGGATCGGTCCGTAACGAGATCGAGACGCTGGCCCGGAAATTGTATGTCGCTGTCTGACGGTTAACCAGCAGCGACGGATTAGCGCATTGAATTCCGGACGTTATTTTGTTATCCACAACCCAGCGTTAAGACTTCTCCGTGTAGGGGAATCTGGATGCGTCGCGCTCTCGCGTGGCGCGAGTTTTTGGGGGCGTCGGTAGCCATGCCGCTTGATTCTGGCGGGGTTACGCAACTGTTTCGCTCGGGCGATATGGAGTCGGTTGACCACTTCGGGCCGACCGAGGAGCCGTCCCTGTACTACGGACCGGACATCGGGGCGGCGCTGAAGGCGGCGCGGGAATTCCGCGGCCTGTCCCTGCAGGACGTGTCGGACGCCACGCGCATTCGCCGCACCTATCTGGCCGCTGTCGAGGACATGCGGCTGGACGAACTGCCCTCGCGGCCGTTCACGCTCGGCTACATCAAGGCCTACGCCAAGCACCTGGACCTCGATCCCGAAGAGGCGGTCGCCCGGTTCAAGGAATCCTCGCCCGATCCGGACGAGCCGCTGCGCGCGCCGGTCGGCGTCCGCCGCGAGCGTGATCCCCGGATGGGGATGATCTTCGGTGGCGGCATCCTGATCGTTTCGGCCATCGTGCTGTGGAACATCGCCCAGCGCGCCATCACCGAAGACGCCCCGCCGCCGCCGACGGCGCCGGAGAGCGTGGCGACCGCCGTTCCGGTCAATCCGACCGGCACACTGCCGCTGGGCGCGCCGCTGCCCGCGCCGGTCGAGGCCTCGACGCCCGAAGTCTACAAGACACCTGGCCTGGAGGCCGCCGCGGCCGCCGACGGTTCGGCTGACGCTGTCGCCGCCGCTGCGAAGATCCGCAAGGACGCCGAAGCCGCAGCCGCCGCCAACGCCGCCCCGCTGGTGTCGCCCGGCACGCCGTTCGTCGCCAGGGGGGCCATCCACGGCGCCGACGCCGGCGCCTCGGTCGTGACGCTGCAGGCGCGCAAGGCCACCACCCTGATCGTTCGCGGTTCAGATGGTTCGGTCTATTTCGCCCGCGCCCTTACGGCCGGCGAAGCCTACCGCGCGCCCAACATCAAGGGCCTGGCCGTCGAGGCCGGTGACCCCGCTTCGGTGGATGTGTTCGTCGGCGGCAGGCTGAAGGGCGTCATGACCGCGCCGACCGCCACAGTGTCGGCGCTCGCGGGCTGACGAAGTTTCCATGACGGGGTTGGGAAACCGGCCGCGCGGGCTTACCTTGGCGATCGCATGAGCCACGACGATCACACCCATCTCCGCCCCTGGCGCCACATCGACCGGCGCAAGTCCCGCCAGATCCATGTCGGGAAGGTGCCTGTCGGCGGCGACGCGCCGATTACCGTCCAGTCGATGACCAATACGCTGACCGCCGATGCGGCCGCGACCATCGACCAGATTCGGCAGCTAGAGGAGGCCGGCGCGGACATCGTCCGCGTGTCCTGTCCCGACGTCGAGTCGACCGCCGCGCTGTCGACCATCGTCAAGGCCTCGAAGGTCCCGATCGTCGCCGACATCCACTTCCACTACAAACGCGGCATCGAGGCCGCCAAGGCCGGCGCCGCCTGCCTGCGGATCAATCCCGGCAACATCGGCAGCCCGGACCGCGTGCGCGAGGTCATCCAGGCGGCCCGTGACCACGGCTGTTCCATGCGCATCGGCGTCAACGCCGGCTCACTGGAGCGCGACCTGCTGGAGAAGTACGGCGAGCCCTGCCCCGACGCGATGGTCGAGAGCGCGCTGAGCCACGCCCGCATCCTGCAGGATCACGACTTCCACGAGTTCAAGATCAGCGTGAAGGCCTCGGACATCTTCATGACCGTGGCCGCCTACCAGCAACTGTCCGAGGCGATCGACTGCCCGCTGCACCTGGGCATCACCGAGGCCGGCGCCCTGCGGACGGGCACGGTCAAGTCCGCCATCGGCATGGGCAACCTGCTTTGGGCCGGCATCGGCGACACGATCCGGGTCAGTCTGGCCGCCGATCCGGTTGAGGAGATCAAGGTCGGCTTCGACCTGCTCAAGTCGCTCGGCCTGCGCCATCGCGGCGTGAACATCATCGCCTGTCCCTCCTGCGCGCGGCAGGGGTTCAATGTGATCAAGACGGTCGAGGCGCTCGAGAGCCGGCTGGCGCACATTTCCACGCCGCTTTCGCTGTCGATCATCGGCTGCGTGGTCAACGGACCGGGTGAGGCCCTGATGACCGACATCGGCTTCACCGGCGGCGGCAAGGGGGCGGGGATGGTCTATGTGGCCGGCAGGCCGGACCACAAGATGGACAACGACGGAATGGTCGACCACATCGTAGCGCTCGTCGAGGCCCGGGCGGCGCAGATCGACGCCGAGGCCGCCGATCTCCAGGCCGCCGAATAGCCGGCGAGGCGTCACATCGCGCGGGAATCCTTAAATCGGGTAACTCTGCGCTTGGAATATCAACAGGTTGCCACCTAGAACAGGGTCACCAGCTATCGGCTGGTCACCTTGAATCGAGGACAGGCCCCGGCATGCCCAATCGTGAGAACAAGCGCCGCGACCGTCTCGCGCTCCGCGCGTCGACCGCCTACTTCCTGCACTCGGTCGATCTGATGGCGCGGGTCGTCGGCGGCGACATTCTGCGCGGCGTGATCTTCACCGCCATTGTCGACGCCAACACGCGCCACATAAGGCCCTCGGCGGTCGAGGCGCAGACCTATTCGGAGGCTGGCGACCAGGTGCCTGATACCCTGCGCCGGCCGATCAGCGTCCATGCCCTGGCGCTGGAACTGGACATTCCGTACGAGACGACCCGTCGTCACGTGAACGCCCTGATCGCCGACGGGCTTTGCATGCGCGCCGACTCCGGCGTTCTGGTGCCCGGCGAAGTCATCGCCCGGGAGCAGATGACGATGGCGTTGCGCCGGAACTTCGAAAACCTGCGACGCCTGGTCTCCGATCTGCGCGAGGGCGGCGTCGAGTTCGCCCAGTAACCCCGCCGGCAGGCGTCGTCGGTCTGCTGCCCTGCCGTCGGGTCCGAGGAAGCCACCAGGATCAATCCGCGCCGGACCGAAGCGGGGCTTGCCTTGAGACGACGCTGGTCCATCTCAACGGTCATGACAGCCGCTTTGCCTGCTTGCGCCGACGCAGAGTCCAGACGCGGCGACCTGCTGACCCTTGCCGCTCCCAATGATCGGGCGCCTTGCCTGGGCCTGGCCAGCCTTGCGGGGAGGCCAGCTCTTGGCCTTTGAACGGGACATGCCGCCGGCCATCGCGCCCGCCGTCAGCACGCCGGATGACTTCGCGATCGCCGCCCGACTGGCCGGCGAGTTCTTTGTGCGCGGCGTGGAGATCGTCGCCCGCGCCCACAACGGCGATCTGCTGCGAGGGATCATCTTCACCGCCATCGCCGTCGCCAATGGTGAAGCGGCGCCGGTTTCCGGCGGCGGCGAACGCCGGCCCGTCAGCGTGATGTCGATCTGCCACTCGATCGGCGTGCCCTACGAGACCACCCGTCGGTATGTGAACATTCTGGTGGCCGAGGGGCTTTGCGTGCGGGACGGGCGGCGCGGGGTGATCATTCCCGCTTCCGCCCTGCTGGGCCCGGAGATGGAGGTCGCCTATCGGGAAACCTCCGCCAGCATCAACCGCCTGGCTTCGGCACTCCGCCGGATCAACTACTCGCCCGTCTAGGGACACGCACCGACGTGCATGCCCCCGCCGCTTCCTGCGCGCCCGGGGCGTCCTAGTCGAACACGATGACCGAACGGGCCAGTTCGCCTCGCTTCAGTTCGTCGAAGGCCTCGTTGACCTGTTCCAGCTTCAGGCGCTGCGAGATCATCTCGTCGAGCTTCAGCTTGCCGGTCATGTAGAAATCGACGAGGCGGGGCATATCGACCGGGAAGCGGTTGGAGCCCATCAGCGAGCCCTGGATGCGCTTCTCGCCAAGGAAATCGGCGCCGTGCAGCTCGATCATCGTGCCAACGGGGATCATGCCGATGACGTTGGCGGTGCCGCCGCGCGCCAGCATCTTGAAGGCCTGCTCGGTGGTTTTCTTCAGACCAATGGCCTCGAAGCTGTGCTGGACGCCGCCCCTGGTCAGTTCGATCACGGCCTTGACCGGATCCACCTGACTGGCATCGATCACGTCGGTCGCGCCGAAGGCCGTGGCCAGCGCGAGCTTGGACGGGTGCATGTCGATCGCGATGATCCGGCCGGCCCCGGCAATGGCGGCGCCGTTGACCGCGGCAAGACCCACACCGCCGCAGCCGATTACGGCCACCGTCTCGCCGGCGCGCACGTTCGAGGTCTGCACGACAGCGCCGACGCCGGTGGTCACCGAGCAGCCGATCAGGGCCGCCCGGTCGAACGGCATATCCTTGCGGATCGCCACGCAGGCATGTTCGTGAATCAGCATCTGCTCGGCGAACGACGAGAGGTTCAGGAACTGGTTCAGGCCGTTGCCCAGGCGCGGCTCGTCGTCCTTCGCGCGGCGCACGTCGCCGCTGACGCAGCGGGCCATGTGGCCGGTGACGCAGTGATTGCAGTGACCGCAGAAGGCCGAGAGGCAGGTAATGACGTGGTCGCCGACCTTTACGGTGCGCACTTCAGAGCCGATGGCCTCAACGATCCCGGCGCTCTCATGACCCAGCACGGCCGGCAGTGGATGCGGGTATGAGCCTTCGACGAAATGCAGGTCGGAGTGGCAGACGCCGGCGGCCTTGGTGCGGATCAGGACCTCGTGCGGACCCGGCTTGTTGATCGAGATCGTTTCGATCTGAAGCGGCTTGCCCACTTCGCGAAGGACCGCAGCCCGCATGATGTCTCTCCCCTTGATTGGTTGGCGGGGACGTTATCGCCGTTCACCGGTCCAGCGAAAGGCCTGCCGCACCGTAACAGGGCAAGAATCTCGACCTTCGATGCTGCCTGCGATACCGATGGCTAGCGGCAGCGGGAGCGAAACGATGCGCGAGCAATCCGACATCTCCAGAAGAGGCCTGCTGGGCCTGACAGCGTCGGTCGCCGCCCTCGCCCATCCGGGGCTGGCCAGCGCCGCGCCGACAGTCTTGCCGCGGAACGCGTTCACCGGTGTCGACGCCGGCAAGGGCGTCACCGCCTACACGGGAATCCCCTACGCAAAGCCGCCGGTCGGTCCGCTGCGGTTCGCGCCGCCCGAGCGCATTGGCTTCCCGCAGGACAAGCGCGCCTGGACGAAGTTCGGCCCGCCGGCGATCCAGAATCCTACCCCCTCGTCGGTCAATCCGACCTCGGAGCTCGGCAAGGCGCTGCAGACGATCTTCCCGACCGCGGCGGAAGTCGCCGCCCAGAGCGAGGACTGCCTCTATCTGAACGTCTGGACCAACGCCAAACAGCCGGAGACCGGACGACCGGTGATGGTCTGGCTGCACGGCGGCGGCTTCGCCACGGGGTCAGGCGCCTGGCCGATCTATGACGGTGCGAACCTGGCCGCCGAGGACGTGGTGGTTGTAACCCTGAACCATCGCCTGAATGTGTTCGGCTATGCCGATCTGCCAGAGGCGGCAGGCTCGGGCAATGCCGGGATGCTCGACATCGTGGCCGCCCTCGAATGGGTGCGGGACTACATCTATCTGTTCGGCGGCGACCCCTCCAACGTGACCATCTTCGGCGAGTCCGGCGGCGGCGCGAAGGTCAGCTACCTCCTGGCCATGCCGCGTGCGACGGGCCTGTTCCACCGCGCGATCATCCAGAGCGGACCGGGCGTCAAGGCTGTCCCGGCAAACCGCGCGGCGGCCCTGACGACGGACCTCTATACGGAGCTCGGGATCGCTCCGGGCGATATCCAGGCGCTGCGGGCGGTTCCTGCCGAACGCCTCGTGGCCGCCGCCGCCGCCGCAGAGGCCCGCCAACCCGGCGCCGGCTTTGACCGCAGCGGTTTTGCGCCAGTGGTCGATGGTGGAATTCTGCCGGCCCAGCCCTGGGACCCCGAAGCGCCTTCGACGGCGAAGAACATCCCGGTGATGATCGGCATCAACCGCGACGAGATGACCCTGTTCATGGCGTCGGCGCCATGGTTCGGCCGGCTGGACGACGCGGGCCTGCTGAAAATGGCGAGCGGGATCCTCGGCCCGAAGGCGCCGGCTGTCCTCGCCGCGCTGCGCAAGGACTTCCCGGACGACTCGCCCACCTATCTGGCGACGCATCTGGTGACCTATGGCCGGATGTTCGCCGGCTCGGTGCAGATCGCCGAGCGCAAGGCTGCCCAGGGCGGGGCGAACGTCTACATGTACATGCTGGAGTGGGGCACGCCCGTCGGGCCCTTCCGGTCCACCCACACGCTCGAGATCCCGCTGGTGTTCGACAATGTCGACAAGGCCCGGGTTCTGGTCGGCGAAGGGCCGGAGCCGCAGGTGCTGGCCAAACAGATGAGCGCGGCCTGGATCGCCTTCGCCCGGACCGGCCACCCCAACACGCCGCTGATCCCGTTCTGGCCCCACTACGAGGCCGAGAAGCGGTCGGTGATGATGTTCAACCTGAAGAGCCGCGTGGTCGAGGACCCCTATGCCGCGACCCGCAAGGCCGTGACCTGATTGCGTCCTTCGAGACGCGGACCTGAGGGTCCGCTCCTCAGGATGACGCAGAGGGATGGGCTTCTTCTCCATCCGTCATGGTGAGGAGCGAGCCTCAAGCGAGCGTCTCGAACCATACAACATGGCTTTTGACAGCACCGGCCTCCCGGCCTAACGCCGTGCCATGACCAGCCGCGCCCTCTTTGTCACCCGCCTGCATGAAGCCAGCCTCGCCGCTGACCGGGCCTTCGATGCCCTGAACGCCGATCTCGAGGACGCCTGTCTGATGCTGGCGGCGGAGGACCAGGCCGGGCGGGCGTGGTGCAAGGCCAACGCCTATCCGGGCTACACCTCCTATGCGTCGCTGAACGATCTGCCGCAGCGGGTCACGGCATTTGGCGATCTGAAGAAGCGCCTGGACAAGCAGGCCGCCGCCTTCGCCCTTGACCTGGCGTTCGACCTCAAGGGCCGCCGGCTGGTCCTGGACAGCCTGTGGGTCAACGTCCTGAAGCCGGGCGGGACGCACAGCAGCCACATCCACCCCCACAGCGTGATCAGCGGGACCTACTACGTCGCCACCCCGCCGGGCGCGTCGGCGCTGAAGCTGGAGGATCCCAGGCTGTCGATGATGATGGCCGCGCCTTCGCGCACGAAAGAGGCGCCGGAGGACCTGCAGACCTTTGTCTACGTCGCTCCGGCGCCCGGGACCGTACTCATGTGGGAGAGCTGGCTGCGCCATGAGGTGCCGGCCAACGGCGCCCGAAGCAACCGCATCTCCATCAGCTTCAACTACGCCTGGGCGTAGTCAGGCGTCCGTTCTAGAACGCGCTGGACCGCTTGCGTTCCCTGGCCGCAATCGCGCCCGGGATCGACAGGAAGGCGGACACCATCCAGAGGGTGTTGGCCAGGATCAGGCCGCGCTGCCAGAGACCGGCGTCCGCCGGCTTGACCAGATTGAAGCCGCCGACGTTCATCAGCAGCGCCAGAAGGACGGCGCCGGCAAGGAAGCTGACAACCGCCAGGGTCTTGGCGCCGGAAACCTCGCTGCGGTCACCCAGGGACAGGAAGGCCAGCAGCGGGGCCGCCAGACCTGCGTAGCCGAGGTGGTAGGCGCCGTGCATCGGCGACGGCATCGGATGCATGCCGGCGATCACGAAGGACGCGCCGAACACGCCGATCGCCAAGGCGGTCAGCAGCGGCAACAGGACGCCGACGCCCAGCTTGCGCATACCGAGGAAGAAGCCGAGCCCGCCCAGGATGATCGCGCCCCCTGCGGCCATGAGGCCGTAGTTGAACACGGTCGCGGCCGGCGCACCGGCCTGTCCGAGTTCGCTGACCTGCTGGGTCATGTGGTTGTACCCGGGCGTCATGAGACCGCCGGCGGCGATGGCGGCATAGAACGCGAGAGGACCGAGGGCCCCGAGACGCAGCAGCAATGAGGCGAGCATTCGTGGCCTCCCCCTTCGTTGTTATTTCGTAATCGGACGCTCGCAGCCCGCAGACCCCGCGTCAACGAGATGCCCGCCGTGGGTGAACAGTGGCTGACAGTATTCCACCGGAGCGGTTCAGCCGGACCGGCGTTATCTGGGCCCATGAGGGGCTTGGCCCTCGTTGGGAGGCTACTATGAACAAGGTTTCGCTTGGTATCGCAGGGGCGGCCGCCGCCCTCATCACCCTCGCCGCTCCGGCCATCGCGAGCGCCGCAGAAATCAACTGTCCGGCGTCCCAGGTCCGGCGCGAGATCACGACGCCGCTGCCGGGCGGCTGGTGGAACACCCCGATCGTCAACTCGCTGACCAGCACCGCGGTGATCAACATCGGCGGATCGCCGGCCCTGCAGTGCCTCTACGGCCCGGCCGGCAGCATCCAGCGCAATGCGCCTTCGGGCATGGCCTGCACGGCGCGGCACGGCGGCTTCAGCTGCCACCCGTTGGGTCCGCCGCCCCCGCCGCCGACTCCGCCGACCTTCTCGACCGGAGGCGTGTCCCTGCCCCAGACCTACCTGGTCAACTTCGACAACGGCGTGGTCGGCGGCGGCGGCGGTGCTGACCTGTGGTTCCAGGCCGCGACCCCGGCGATGATGTTCCTGACGCCCCGCAACGGCGCGATGATGGCGGTCGGCGACCGCAGCAACCGCGGCTTCTCCGGCTGCAGCGTGGCCAGCTTCAGCACCGCAAGGGTTCCGATCCTCGCCGTTCCGGTTGGCAGCTATGTCTGCGTGAAGACCAACGCGGGGCGGATCAGCCAGTTCAGGGTCAACGGGATCAACCCCGGCTACCCGAAGACGCTCGAGCTCGGCTACACCACCTGGGGCTTCTAGAAGCCTCGCGGACGCCCTCCCTTCGGGGAGGGCGTTACGCTTCGGCTTCCCGCGCGCCGAGCAGGCGCATCAGGCGCGGCCAGACCTGGAAGAACGACGACAGGAACCCGACCACCGTGGCCACGCCCTGGAACACCGCCCATACCGTTTCCATGAGCGGGTTGGCGAACATCAGTCCGGCCAGCTTGAGCAGCGCCTGGCTGATCTGGATACGGAACTGGGCATAGACCGCCGAATACTCGATCGAGGCCTGGCCGATCCAGGCCGCCGTGATCGCGCCCAGCACCGGTCCCCAGAGCAGGGGCAGGAACAGCAGCACGGCCAGCACCAGCACCACCAGCCGGGTAGCCACCGTCTCGCGACCGTTCAGCAGGGTCGCGACCATTGCCGCCACGACCGCCAGCGTCAGGCCAACGAACGCCACGGGCAGGACCAGGTCGGCGACCTCGACCAGCCTGATCTTCGCCAGCGCGCTGCCGGCCAGGATGCCGATGACGGCGACCACGAAGCTGATCAGCCAGGCGGCGCCATACTGGCCGAGCCGCTTGCGAATGAGCGCGCCGTTGAACATGTCCGCCCCCTACATCGATGCTACGGCGTAGGAGACCCCGCCGTCGACCGCGATGGTGATGCCCACGCAGTAGTCGCCGGCGCGGGAGGCCAGGTAGATCGCCGCGCCCTGCATGTCCTCGTCCGTGCCGATCCGGCGCGACGGAATGCGCGCGGCGACCGCCTCAGCCTGGTCACGGGCGACGGTGTTCATCTCCGAGGCGAAGGCTCCCGGCGCGATGGCGGTAACGACGATGTTGTCCTCGATCAGCCGCCCGGCCATGCGGCGCGTCAGGTGGATCAGCCCCGACTTGCTGGCCTGGTAGCTGTAGGTCTCCTGCGGATTGGGCCGGATGCCGTCGATCGAGGCGATGTTGATCACCTTGGCCGGCCGCTCATGCGTCGCCGAGGCCCGCAGCGCCGGGGCCAGGGCCTGGGTCAGGAAGAAGGGCGACTTGAGGTTCAGGTTCATAACCTTGTCCCAGCCGGCTTCGGGGAAGTTGTCGAACTCGGCCAGCCAGGCCGCGCCGGCGTTGTTGACGAGGATGTCGAGGCTGGTTTCGTACTTGCCGTAGGCCTGGGCCAGCAGAGTGCAGCCCTCGACCGTCGAGACGTCCTGCGGCAGCGAGATGCAGACCCCGCCTCCGGCCGACAGTTCCGCCGCCGTCGCGTCGCAGGCGCCGGCCTTGCGCGAGGAGATATAGACCCGCGCCCCGGCGGCGATGAAGCCGGCGGCGATCATCTTGCCGATCCCGCGCGAGCCGCCGGTGATCAGGGCGGTGCGGCCCTTGAGGGAGAAGAGGTCGGTGCTCATGGGTTCATCCTGTGTGATAGGCTGCGCGCTACCAGCGCCGCTTGCCGGTGACCGTCTCGAAGAACAGGCGGAAATCGCCCATCAGGCTCCAGAGCGGGTATTTGAATGTGGCGGGGGTGTTCTTCTCGAAGACGAAATGGCCGACCCAGGCAAAACCGTAGCCGATCACGGGCATGGCCGCGAACCACCACGGATTGCGCGTCAGCAGGGCTGTGACGAAGGCCGAGATGACCAGGCCCGTGCCCACCACATGGATCCGCCGGCAGATCCGGTTCGAATGCTCGTGGATGTAGAACGGATAGAAGGCCTCGAAGGAGGCATAGCGGCCGGTCGCGGGGTCTGGCTGGCTCATGGCGCGAAAGGTGCGCGAGGGGCGCGGTCATGGCAAGCGGGCCGTTCACCATCCCTGCCGACGGACCGTTAAGCGCGCTGTCGTAGTCTGGAGCCTCGCCAACGGGAGAAACCCGCCATGCAGGCCCTGCCCATCGCCGCTGCCGGCCTCAATGACGCCGTCGCCCGCTTCGACGCCAGCGCGCGCCGGACCGCTGCAGCGCCGCTCGAGGACCCGGTTCGCGACATCGTCGACCGCATCGAGGCGAAGACAGCGGTGAAGGCCAACATCGCCGTCATCCGCACCGCGGACCGGATGACCGGGACCCTGCTGGACATGCTGGCCTGACGTCACAGCCTCGCGGCTAGGGCTCCTCGGAAGCCGTCGCCACCAGATCCAGAGCGTCGAAGCGATAGTCCAGCAGCTCTCCCGGCGTGCATTCGAGCACCGCGCAGAGCTTGGACAGGGTGTCGAAACGCATCCCCCTCACCTTGCCGGTCCGCAGCAGCGACAGCTGGGTTTCCGACAGGCCGATCCGCTGCGCCAGATCCCTGGCCTTCATCTTCCGGCGGGCCAGCATGATGTCGAGGGTTACGATAACGGGCACAGGTCAGATGATTTCGTCGAGCTGGGACTGCAGCCGCCGGGCCTGGGCCATCATCTTGCCGAGGATCAGGATCGCCCCGCCGATCACGGCGATGACCCAGGTCTCCATCTCGAGATGGATGCCGGCAAACCCGTATTCGCCCTCGATCCAGCTCTTGACCCAGGGCACGATCAGGCTGCTGGCCGCCGCCCCCCAGAGGAGGGAGGATCCGACCTCGGCAAGGCCGTCGGAGTTGGCGCGCGAAAACAGCTCACCCTTGGCTACCCTGCCGAAAATGCGCGCCGCCGCCAGCACGCCGCCGAGATAGATCAGCGCCGGCAGGACATCGACCAGTCGGGACAGGACAGGCGGCAAGGCCGACCTGAACCCGTACCAGTCTCCATATCGGGCCGCCTCGATCGCCGGCTCGATCAGGGTCAGCAGTTTCAGGAAGACAAGGAGTTGCAGCGCAAGAGTGACGACGGCGATCCAGGCGATCACCTCGAAGGTCCTGGCCTGGTCAGTCAGGCGGATCGTGTTCACGGACATCAGTCTTTCCCCCTAGATGATTTCGTCGAGCTCGGACCGCAATGCGGTCGCCCGGCTGTGGACCAGCCCGAGCATCTGGATCAGGCCGCCGATCACCGCGATCAGCATGTCTGTCGGCTGGGTCCGGAAGCGCAGCGCGCCCAGGTCGAACCAGTCGACGACGGCCGGCGTCACCAGCATGGCGACGAGCGCGCCCACCGACAGCCAGGCGCCGACCGCGCCGAGCGAGGCGCTGTTGCGGGCGCTGAAGATTTCGCCCGCGGCGACCCTGCCGAAGATGCCGCCTGCCGCGAGAACCGCGCCGGCATAGCAGAAGCTGGGCAGCGCCACGGCCAGTCCCTTGAGGAAGCCATCGATCTCCACCTCCGTAAGGCCGCTTCCGAACAGGGCGAACACGAAGGGGATCACCTCGCCGGTGCGCAGATAGTTGAGGACGGTCCCCACGACGATGATGGTCGTGGCCGCCTGAAGGAAGATGGCCTGCCGGCGGAGGGACTTGTCAGAGGCGTCGTACGGCATGATGGCCGCTCCAAGTGCAATGTTGTTATTTTTATATAAGACATAAATTTTCAGATACGCCACATTAATTCTACGTAGGCTGTTCCCAACCGCTGCCGGGTTGGGCAAGCTGGGCGGCATGAAACTCAAGGCGAAATTGCTCAAGGGCCGCTACGTACGGCTCGAACCGATCACCGCAGACCACAAGGATGAGTTGCGCGGCGCCATCGATTGCGATCCCGAGGCCTGGGAGATCATGTCGGTCAACGGCTGTGGTGAAGGATTCGCAGACTTCTGGGGCGCGCTGCAGGGCGAGACCGGGCGCGGCGAACGGATCGGCTATGCGATCCGCCGGCTGTCCGACAAGCGTGTGGTCGGCACCTCCAGCTTTCTGAACATCCGGCGGCTGCACAAGGGCGTCGAGATCGGCGCCACCTTCCTGCACCCGGACGTGCGGTCAGGACCGGTCAACCCCGAGTCCAAGCGCCTCATGCTGACCCAGGCGTTCGATGCCGGCGCGATCCGGGTCGAGTTCATGATCGACGAGCGCAATGCCCGCAGCGAGGCGGCCGTGCTCAAGCTGGGCGCTACGAAGGAGGGCACCCTGCGCAATCACAAGATCACCTGGACTGGCCATGTGAGGGACTCGGCCGTGCTGTCGATCTGCGACTACGACTGGCAGGGCGTGAAGGAGCGGCTCGACTTCCGCTTGCAGGAAACCTTCCGATAGAGGGCAATGTTCCCGGTTTACGTGCGACCCAATGACGCAACCCTTCATTGTGTCGAGTCCAGACACGCGCCATAGAGGGTTCTGGTAACAGTCCGGCGAGAGACTGTGGCCATGACCGCGCTCGCCTGTCTTCGCCTGCTGATCGACCGGACCGCTGGCGATGGAGCGCTCGCCCTTGCTCTGGCCCGGCGTGTGTCGGACGACTTTCTGGCCAGCCGCTGGCGACCGCCGCGGCGGTTCGGCGAGGTCGCGCCCGGCGTCTTCCTGATGACCGGTCCGGGCGTCCGCTCGATCGATCCGGACGAGTTGATCCCGTTGTGCATGGAGTTGCGCCAGGAGCCGATCACCTTTGCCCTGCTCCAGGGCGACGAAGCCGACGCCACCTTCTTCACCGCCCTGCACGAGGCCGATCTGCGATCGCTGCTGACCGGCCGCGTGGTGGTGGAAGGGATGACCGGCGCGCTGAGCCTGGTGACACCGGACGGCGTCCAGGCGGTGGTCCCCTCGCCGGACTTTAAGCCTCTGCGACTGATCGTCGACGGCGCCGCGCAGCGGGCGTCCGGCTAGGGGACCCGCCTGTACCGCCAGTCCATGCCACGCGCCTGACCGTTGATGAGCCCTTCAATGCGCGCACAGAGATCGTCGTCGCATTTGCGGTAGATCACCCGCTGCGGGAAGTCGTGGTCGAGGTTCTCGAACACCGCTTCGCCCGGCGCGCCCGGCTTCAGGACAAACTGGGTCGGCGGCTGCCCGGCGACGTACGCCGTGAAAATCACGCCGGCCGGCGCGGTGGTGATCGTGCTGAACTCGGTCGAGGCCGGCTTGCCCGGTCGATGGGTCTGGGTGACGCCGGCCATGGCGCCCTGAACCGGCGGCAGCCAGGTCTCGCGGACGACCTTGCCGCTTGCCTCCTGGGACCAGCTTCCGGCCATCCAGGCCAGATCTCCGACGGTCAACGGGTCTGCCGCAAAGACGGTCGCCGGGGCAAGCAGAAGGGCGAGAGCAAGAGTCGGTGCGGCGGCAGCGGGTTTCATCGGTGTTCTCACGGTGGCGGCACAACCAGCCTGCCCGATCCGACCCGCGGTGGCTTGTAAGATTACGACAACGGAAGGTCGACCAGGCTGGTGGCGAGGCCCGGTGCGCCGGCGACGAACCTCGAAGGCGTACAGCCGACGAACCGGCGGAAATCCCGCGCCATCTGCGGATGGTCGAAATAGCCGGCGGCCTGGGCGGCGTCCGACCATGTCTCGGTCGTGGCCTCGCGCAGGGCCTCAAACACGCGGCGGAAGCGGATAACGGCGGCCAGCATGCGCGGCGAAACACCCACCCGGTCCGCAAACCGCCGTTGCAGGGTGCGGGCCGTAAGGCCGGTGTGGCGACAGAGCGCCTCGACACCGAAGCCGCCTTCAAGGCTTGCGACACAGCGGTCAAGCACCGGATCGCCAGTCACGGCATGGCGCGCGATCTCGCCGGCCACATGGTCCTGGACGTTGTTCAGGTCGACTCCCTCGGCCAGCGGCCAGGCGACCCGGCGATCCGTGAATTCGCTCATCGCCCGACCGACATAGGCACGGGCGCCGGCGGTGCGAAACCGGACACCGATCACGCTCACGTCTCCTTCTGCCCGAAGGTGCAGCGGACGGGTCAGTTGGCCGGCGAACAACGCCGGCGGCTGGCGGACCAGGCTGCCGTCAGATCGGCGCTCGAGATAGGGCTCGCCCCGATGGATGATCAGCTCACAGCAACCGTCCGGCGCGATCCGCTGGTCTTCATCCGCCTCGCGCCCCTCAAATACCCAGATGCACACCACATGCGACGCCAGATCCGGCCGCGGCGCGAACTCGGCGTACTGAACGGTCACTTGGCGCGCCGCGCCCGAAAGAAATCCCTCAGCAGCGCCGCGCTCTCCGCCGCCATCACGCCGCCGGTGACCTGTGGCCGCCAGTGGCAGGTCGGCTGGTCGAAGAAGCGTGGACCGTGGACCACCGCCCCGCCCTTGGGGTCGTCCGCGCCGAACACGACACGGCCAATCCGGGCATGGCTGATCGCGCCGGCGCACATCGCGCAGGGCTCAAGGGTCACCACCAGCGTCAGGCCCGTCAGGCGATAGTTGCCAAGACTCGCCGCCGCGAGCCGCAGCGCTGCGATCTCGGCATGGGCGGTGGGGTCATGCGCGCCGATGGGACCGTTGCCGGCGCGGGCCAGCACGGCGCCGGTCGCCGGATCGAGGATCACCGCGCCGACCGGGGTCTCACCCCGCGCGGCCGCCTCCCGCGCCTCGGCGAGGGCCAGCTGCATGGCATCATGATCGCTCAAGGTCGTCAGGGGGCCGATTCCGTGCTTAAAGGAGCGGGTATCGCCGGGAGGCGACACAGCCTTCTAACGGAGCCGGTCACATGACTGCACAGGATTCTTCCCAACAGAATGATCGCGTCGCCAAGGTCCTGGCCCGGGCCGGAGTCGCCTCGCGCCGCGAAGTCGAGCGGCTGATCGAGGAAGGCCGTGTGGCGATCAACGGCCAGACCCTGACCACGCCCGCCGTCAAGGTCGAGCCGGGCGACATCGTCACGGTCGACGGCGAGGTGGTCGGCGGACCCGAGCCGACCCGCGTCTTCCGCTATCACAAGCCGGTCGGGCTGCTGACCAGCCACAACGACCCCGCAGGGCGCCCGACCGTATTCGACACCCTGCCCGACGGGCTGCCGCGCGTGATCTCCATCGGCCGACTGGACATCAATTCCGAAGGCCTGCTGCTGCTGACCAACGACGGCGAGCTGTCGCGGGCGCTGGAGCTGCCGTCGAGCGGCTGGGTGCGCCGCTATCGCGCGCGGGCCTTCGGCTACACGACCCAGGAAAAGCTCGACAGGCTCAAGGACGGCATCACCGTCGAGGGCGTGAAGTACGGCGCCATCGACGCCCATCTGGACAAGGCGACCGGCGACCGGGACGGTGCGCGCAACGTCTGGATCACGGTCACCCTGTCCGAGGGCAAGAACCGCGAAGTGCGCCGTGTGCTTGAGGCCATTGGGCTGAAGGTCAATCGACTGCTGCGGCTGAGCTACGGCCCCTTCTCGCTGGGCACGCTGGCGGCTGGCGAGGTCGAGGAGGTCGGGCCGCGCGTGATCCGCGAGCTGCTGGCTGACCTGGTCCCGGCAGCCAATATGCCGACTGGCAACGCGGTGCAGTTCAGGGCCGCCCTGTCGGCAGGCCGTCGAAGCGGCGCCGAGGATGGCGTCGGCGGCGCAGCGCCTGCAGCCAAGCCGCATCGCAATGTGCTGCGGCCCGGCCAGGAGAGCGGCGAACTCAAGGGCGAACGCCAGGCGAAGAAGCCCGGCTGGGCCAAAGCCAAACCGAAGAAGCCAGGCGGGTTGCGTACACCGAAGAAGGCGGCGCCGCCGACGAAGGCCGGAGCGAAGAAGCACTGGAGCGAAACGCCGAAGGGCGGTCGGACGACAGGCGCAGACAAACCCCGGACCTTCGCCAAACCCTCGGGGCCGGCGAAGCCCGCAGGACCGCGTGGACCGCGCCCGGCGGCTGCGCCCAAAGGCCCCCGCAGCGGGGGCCCGGCGAAGCGCAAATAGAGCCCTTCTTCCGCGAGGAGCGAAGGACGCGGGCCATTCGATTCAGCCTTGCAACGGCGGATGCAGCGCGTTCGGCGACCAGATTAGATCCGTCATGGCCCGACGTGTTCGGGCCATGACGCCGGTTTGGGTTGAAGGTCGATTGGGACTATCGCGTGCGGTCCTGTTCAGACCGCCGCTCTTCCAGCCGCAGGGCCAGAGTCCGGGTCCGGCGGAACAGCGTCCAGACGGTTCCCGCCACGATCGCGCCCAGCCCGATGATCATCACCTGCCCCTGCCCGCCCCACAGCGGCTCCAGCGCGCTGAGCACGCAGGTCACGGTCAGGGCGAACATCCGGTGCGGCTTGGCCATCGGGCCGGAGAAGTCGGCGGGAAAGCCGAGACCCCGGCCAAGCTCCCGGACATAGGCGGTCATCACCGCCAGCAGCGCCGCCAGCCAGCCAAGCCAGGAGCCGGCCGTCAGGCCCATGGCCCAGGCGCCATAGCCGGCCCCGACCAGGAACAGCGCGTCCGCGATCCGGTCGGGCAGTTCGTTCCAGATCGGCCCCGCGCTCGAGCCCAGCCCGTGCTCCACCGCGACCATCCCGTCGAGCATGTTGGCCAGCAGTCGAAGCTGGACGCAGAGCGCCGCCCCGACCAGGCAGGCGGCCCGGAGGCCGGCCTGGTCTTCCAGACCGGCGATCAGCAGCAACACAGCGCCCAGGACCGCGAAGACGATCGAGAACAGCGAGATGATGTCCGGGCTGATCCGCGCCCGGCCGAGCCGCGCCGCCAGCGCGCCGGCCCAGGCCTTCGACCGGGTCTTCAGCGGGCGGCGGTTCTCGGGGGTCTGCGTCATGCGGCGCTCCGGCGGGCCCGGACGAGGCCGGCGTTGTAGATGATGGCGTAGAGGGTCGAGACACTCCACGGGAAGGCGATGGTCGCCAGCAACTCGGGCGTGCCGATCAGCAGGTGAACGAGCACCAGCAGCACGAGGATCGAACCGGCGGTCACGGCCGGCGGAATGATATAGGCCAGAGCGCCGCCCAGTCGGCCATCGAGCGCTTCCAGCGTCTTCTTGAGGCCTCCGGTCAGGACACCGGACAGCGTCCCCTGCGCCAGCGCGGGCAGCCAGGCGGCGCCCAAACCGTGCGCGCGGTTGGCGAACAGGGCCCAGCCGCCCATCAGCAGGAAGCCGAAGGCGATATGAACCAGGCTGGATTTCAGCACCCTCTGCATGCGCGGGAGCCTTGACCGGATCGCCACGCACGGCAAGGTCCCCCCGGTGCGTGGTTCGAGACGCTCGGCTGGAGCCTCGCTCCTCACCATGACGAAGGGGGTTTGCAGCCCGTCCTCCTCGTCATCCTGAGGAGCCCTCGCAGAGGGCGTCTCGAAGGACGCATGGACCCCCATGCCCGACCCCGTCCTTCGAGGGCCGGCCGGATCAGGACCTGACAATGGACATCATCCGGCTGATCGAGGACTTCCACAACGCCCAGCCCCTGGCGCTGCTGTGGGGTCTGGGCGGGATACTCGCCCTGCTCGTGCTCGGCAGCCTCGTCGCGGCGATGCTGACGGCGACGCGCCCGTCGAAGGATTACCGCGAGCTGCGCCAGCGGATGTCGAGCTGGTGGGTCATGGTCCTCTTGCTCGCCGCCGCCCTGCTCGCGGGCTGGCAGGCGACCCTGGCGCTGTTCGCCGTCGTGTCGTTCATCGCCCTGCGCGAGTTCCTGTCGCTGGCCCCGACGCGACGTGAGGACCGGCTGATCATCCTCGGCTGCTACCTGACGATCCCGGTCAGCTATGCCTTCGTCGCCGCCGACATCTACGGCATCTACCTCGTCATCATCCCGGTCTACGCCTTCCTGATCCTGCCCTGGCTGATGGCGGTGATCGGCCAGACGAAGGGCTACCTGTCGAGCGTCGCCCTGTTCCACTGGGGGCTGATGACCTGCGTCTACAACATCGGCTACGCGGCCTTCCTGATGCGGACCCCGGCCGACCAGGCGCCGGCGGGCGCGGCGGGCCTTGTGTTCTTCCTGCTCGTCGCCACCGAGTTCAACGACGTGGCCCAGTACGTCTGGGGCAAGCTGTTCGGGCGGCACAAGATCATCCCGAAGGTCAGTCCCAACAAGACCTGGGAGGGCTTCCTCGGCGGATGGGCCAGCACCGCGGCGCTGATCTGGTTCGTCGGGCCGCTGTTCCTGCCGCTCGGCGGGATCGGTCTGGCCACGCTCGCCGTCGTGCTGCCCGTGGCCGGCTTCGCGGGTGATGTGACCATGAGCGCGATCAAGCGGGACATCGGGGTCAAGGACACCTCCCACCTGATCCCCGGACACGGCGGCATCCTCGACCGGATTGACAGCCTTACCTTCACCGCGCCGTTGTACTTCCACCTCCTCGCCTGGTTCTCGCTGGCGAAGTTCTGAGGGGACGCGCCATGACCTGGATTCGCTGGCTGCTTCTGTTGCTGATCGTCAGGCCTATCGCCCGGTTCCTCACCGGCGCCGATGTGAGCGGCCGCGAGCACCTGCCGCTCAAGGGCCCCGCTATCGTCGCCGCAAACCACAACAGCCACATGGACACCCTGCTGCTGCTGAGCATCTTCCCGAGCCGGGCGGTGATGCGGGTGCGGCCGGCAGCGGCGTCCGACTATTTCCTGCGCGACCCGGTGATCGGCTGGGTCTCGCGCCACCTGATCGGCATCGTGCCCATCGCGCGCGGCAAGGCGGGAAGCGGCGAGGATGTGCTCGCCCCGGCCCGCGAAGCCCTGGCCGCCGGCGACATCATCGTCGTTTTCCCGGAAGGCACGCGTGGCGACGCATCAGATGAAATGGCCGCCCTCAAGAGCGGCGTCGCCCGCCTGGCCGAAGCCTTTCCCGACGCGCCCGTGACGCCGGTGTGGATCCAGGGCGCCGGCCGTGTCCTGCCCAAGGGCGAGGTCATTCCGGTGCCGCTGAACTGCGCCGTGCTGATCGGACCGCCCGTCCGCTGGGAGGGCAAACGCGCCGAATTCATGGACGGCCTGCGGACCGCGCTGCTATCGCTGAAGGCCGAAGCGCCCCCGCTTCGCTGGAGCTGAAGCGTGCGTATCGTGTCCGGCGCCCATCGCGGGCGGACCCTCAAGACCCCGCCGGGAGACGCTACCCGTCCGACCAGCGACCGGGCGCGCCAGGCGGTGTTCAACATCCTTGAGCACGCGCCCTGGGCGGGCGACCTGCCCGGCGCGCGGGTCATCGACCTGTTCGCCGGTTCAGGCGCGCTGGGGTTTGAGGCCGTCTCGCGCGGGGCGGCCTTCTGTCTGTTCGTCGAGACCGACGAGGCGGCGCGCGGCGCGATCCGCGAGAACATCGATGCGCTGGGCCTGTTCGGTCAGACCCGCATTCACCGCCGCGACGCGACCGACCTCGGCCAACGCCCCGCCAGCGCCGGCGAGCCGTTCGATCTGGCGTTCCTTGACCCGCCGTACCGCAAGGGCCTGTGCGAGCCCGCGCTGGCAGGGTTGGCGAGCGGCGGCTGGCTGAAGCCCGGCGCGGTGCTGATGGTCGAACGGGCCAGCGACGAGATCGACCTGGCCCCGCCCGGCTTCGAGACGTTGGACAGCCGGGACTACGGCGCGGCGCGGGTGCAGTTCCTCCGCTATACGCCGGTCGTCTGACGCCTGACACACCGCAGAAGGCGAGCATCGCTTGCCGGCGATCTCCCGAAGCACCCGCCGGGTAACCGGCCGGCCTCCACCTTCATGGCCTTTTGGGCAGCACTTGGCGCGATGGTCAGGATACCTGAGCCGCGGTGAACGACCGGGCCAACCCTGTTTCTCTGCTGGCGCGCAACCTATGCCGCGCCGGGCCGTTTCCGAGGCAGCCACGATCCGACACTGCCGCTCCGCGCGGCTCTGACCGGCATGTGCCCCCTCGGCGCCGGCATCCGACGCCTTCTCGCAGAGAGTCCGCTATGACGAAATTCAACACCATGGCCTTCCTGGCCGCCAGCGCGTTGGCCCTGACCGCCGTCCCGGCCCAGGCCCAGTACCGCACCTCGCCGGCGCAGAGCCTCTCGGGCTCGTGCCAGGACGTCGAGACCCTGAACAGCGGCTATGTGACCGCTGTTTGCCGCGCCGAGGACGGTCGCTGGCGCTGGAGCTCGATCTACTATCCCCACTGCCGCAGCGACGTCGCCAACCGCGACGGCGTCCTGTCCTGCGTCGGCGCCCAGACGAACGCGGGCAACTACGTCGAACAGCGCTCCTCCGGTCAGGCCGCCCTGGGCGCGATCGTCGGCATGATCGCCGGCGCCCTGCTGGGCGGCGACGAAGGGACCCTCTACGAGCCCGGCGCGCGCTACCCCGTCTGGGGTGAGCGCGGCTATGGCGACCCCCGTACCGATCCGCGTTTCGGTGAACAGGGCTGGGGCTATGGTTCGCAAGGCCAGTGGGTGTCGATTTCCCGTCGTCAGGCGTGGATGGAGCGTCGCATCAGCCTGGGTGAACAACAAAGGACGCTGACGCGCGCGGAAGCGAGCGCCGTGCGTCGCCAGCTGGCTTCGCTGATCCTGCTCGAACGTCGGTATAGCGCTGGCGGCCTTTCGGTGCGGGAGCGGGCCGATCTGGACCGTCGCTTCGACGCGCTCAGCATGCGGATCCGCCTGGAGCGCCGCGAGGTCGACGGCGGCTGGACCAACATCAACCAGCGCCAGGCCCAGCTCGACGCGCGTATCGACGCGGGCGTCCGCAACGGCTCGATCTCGAACCAGGAAGCCTCCCGCCTCCGCGCTGAGTTCCAGACCATCGCCCGGCTCGAGGCCAACTACCGCCGGGGCGGCTTGACCAACGCCGAACGCGCCGACCTGGATCGTCGCTTCGACGCTCTCAGCGCCCGCATCCAGGCCGATGGCCGGGATGACGACGCCGGCTGGACCAACATCAACCAGCGTCAGGCGAACCTCGACGCCCGCATTGATGCCGGCGTTCGAAATGGCACGATCTCCGGCCAGGAAGCGTCACGCCTCCGCGCCGAGTTCCAGGCCATCGCCCGGCTTGAGGCCGACTACCGCCAGAACGGGCTGAGCACGGTTGAGCGCACCGATCTTGACCGCCGGTTCGACGCGCTGAGCGC
>CAIOHT010000007.1 GCA_903858185.1 uncultured Caulobacterales bacterium | reverse complement strand
CCGCTGCGCCTCATCGGTCCGCAGCGCCCCGATGCCGACGATCACCGGTGTCGAGGCGAGCGTCTCTACGGCGATGGCCACAGCGCGCCGGCGCTCCTCGCGGTCCAGGAACATGTAGGTCCCCGTACTGCCGAGCAGGCCCACAGAGTCCGCGCCGCCCCGGGCGATCCGCTGCAGGACGCCGCGCAGATCGGCCGCGATGACCCGGCCTTCCGGTGTCGCGGGCGTGATGGGAAAGGCCGACAGACCGGCAAAGGGCGACATGCTGTTCCTCCGACATGCGGGCGCATACAGCCCCCGCCCGCGCGGCGGCTCAAGTCATGTTCCGCTTCGGATTGTGTCAGCGTTCGGTGGAGGCCGCGCCTACGCCATCTTCCCCTGCACCACCGGGTGCGAGCTCGAGAGACCGCCGTCGACCGCGATGGCCTGGCCGTTGACGTAGCTCGCCTCGTCCGAGGCGAGGAACAGGGCCACCTGGGCGATCTCTTCCGGCACCGCGCCCCGGCGCAGGGGGTTGAGCTGGCCGATCTTGCCTTCGGTGCCGCGCTCGCGGGCGCGGTCGAAGACGAACTGGGTCATGCCGGTCTCGGTCAGGCCGGGGCAGACGGCGTTGATCCGCACGCCGCTGCCGGCCAGCTGGTTGGCGCCGGTCTGGACGATGCTGATCACCCCGGCCTTCGAGGCGCTGTAGGGCATGCCGCCCGCGCCCGAGCGGATGCCGGCGACGCTGGCGGTGCAGATGATCGAGCCCTTGCCGCGCGGGACCATGACCTTTGCCGCCGCCTGGACGGCCAGGAAGACGCCGACAGTGTTGATGCGCAGCACGTTGTTCCAGTGCTCGGCGGTCAGCTCCATCAGGCCCGGCAGCCCGCCCGAGACGCCGGCGTTGGCGAACATCACGTCCACGCCACCCTGCGTCTCCGCCGCCGCGATCAGCTGGTCTACGACCTCGCCGGAGGCCACGTCGCCGACGATGGCCTCGCCCCGGCCCCCGGCCGCGGTCACCTGCGCCAGCGTCTCGTTCACCTTGTCCGACAGGTCGGCGATGACGACATAGGCGCCGGCCTCGGAGAACAGTTTCGCCGCCGCCCGGCCGATGCCGCTGGCCGCCCCGGTGATGATGGCCACGCGACCCGCAAGCTTGCCCATGGTGCTGTTTCCCTGTCCCGAAGTTCAAACGATTGTTTGAGACAATGGAGCATGACCGGGCGGTGCGACGCAACGTCCGCGCGCTCCGCCTTGCCCCGCTTTTCGCCAGCCTCTAGTTTCGGGGGTTCTCAAGGGGCAGCCCGCGTCAGGCGATTCATGGTTCAGCACTATCTCGAGTTCGAAAAGCCGATCGCCGAGCTGGAAGGCAAGATCGAGGAGCTGTCGCGGCTCTCCGACACCGCCGGCGCGGGGTCGTTCGACACTGAGATTGACGCCCTGCGCGCGCGGCTGGGCGAGCTGCGCAAGGAATCCTATGCCCGTCTGACGCCCTGGCAGAAGACCCAGGTCGCGCGTCACCCGGAACGGCCGCATTTCGTCGACTACCTGGCCGGGCTGATCGACGAGTTCGTCGAGCTGCGCGGCGACCGCAAGTTCGCCGACGACCAGGCGGTGATCGGCGGCCTCGGCCGGTTCCGCGGCCAGCCCGTGATGGTCATCGGCCAGGAGAAGGGCCACGACACCACCACCCGCCTGAAGCACAATTTCGGCATGGCCCGGCCCGAGGGCTACCGCAAGGCAGTCCGGCTGATGGACATGGCCGAGCAGTTCAACCTGCCGGTCCTGACCTTCATCGACACCGCCGGCGCCTATCCGGGTCTCGGCGCCGAGGAGCGCGGCCAGGCCGAGGCCATCGCCCGCGGCACCGAGCGCTGCCTGACCCTTCGGACCCCCATGATCGCCACCATCACCGGCGAGGGCATGAGCGGCGGGGCGATCGGTATCGCGGCCGGCAACAAGGTGCTGATCCTCGAGCACGCCATCTATTCGGTCATCTCGCCCGAGGGTGCGGCCTCGATCCTGTGGCGCGACGGCGCCCGGGCCAGGGACGCCGCCGAACAGATGCACATCACCGCCCAGGACCTGATCAAGACCGGCGTCGTGGACCGCATCATCGACGAGCCCCCCGGCGGCGCGCACTCCGACCCCGAGGCCGCCATCAAAGCCGTCGGCGATGCGATCGAGGAAGAGCTGGCCCTGCTGTCAGCCCTCGACGCCGACCAGCTGCTGTCGCAAAGGGCCGAGCGCTACTACGCCATCGGCCGGTCAGGCGTGGCGTGAAGACGCCGGGCGTCCTGGCGGCGCTGGTCGCCCTGGTCGCCACGCCGGCTCTGGCCGTGGACGCAGCGCGGATCGAGGCGCGCTACACGCCGGCCTTCCAGGCCTGCCTCGACGCGCCGTCCGGCCAGTCGACTGCCGGCATGATCCAGTGCGCCGGGACGGAACTGGCCGTCCAGGACGCCGCGCTGAACGCCGCCTGGCGCGCACTCATCGCAGACATGTCGCCACGCCAGAAGGCTGGTCTCCTGAAGGGCCAACGCGCCTGGATCGCCTACCGTGACGCCGACTGCGCCAGCCGCTACGACCCCGACTGGGGGTCGATGTCGACCATCAACGCCAATTTCTGCATGCTGCGGCGTACGGTTGAGCGGACCATCGAGCTCGAGGAGTTCCAGGGCGAGTAGCCCTAGGGGAAACCTTGCACGGCAAGGAAATTGAGCCGTGGCCTCCCCAATTTAAGGGTTGAGTGACGGCTTTTGTGTACGGCTTGAGACCGGTTTCAAAGGATCCCGGGTTTGGCCAGTTTCAGTGACATTTCCATGCCAGCCGGGCTGGACGACTCTTCCCTCAGCGCAGGCGCGATCTTCAACCTCGGCAAGGCCGTCGTGATGATCGTCGACGACAACGCCTTCTCGATGAACCTGACCAGCCAGACCCTGATCGGGTTCGGCGCCAAGAGCCGGCACCAGTGTTCGTCGGCCGCGGAGGCTATGGAGACTCTGAAGAACGCCACGGTCGACCTGCTGATCGTCGACTGCGACATGCCCGATATGGACGGCTACGATCTTGTGCGCTGGCTGCGCGGCTCGGGGATGGATCCGAACGCCTTCGTGCCCGTGATCATGATCGCCGGCCACACGCCGGAGTCGAAGGTCACCAAGGCCCGCGATTGCGGCGCCAACTTTATCGTCGCACGCCCGCTGAGTCCGCTGGTGCTGCTGGAGCGCATCCTGTGGGTGGCGCGCGATCCGCGGCCGATGCTGCAGGCCGGCGACTACATGGGCCCTGACCGCCGCTTCCGTGACGGCGATCCGCCCGCAGCCACCGGCGAGCGACGGCGGGACCGGATCCTGGCCGCCGAGGAGGCTGCGCTCGCGGATCGCGCCGAGGCGGAGGCCGAGGCCGCGCCGGCCTGGTCGGCCGCAGCCTTTCAGGGAAGCGCGTCATGACGGTCGTCACCTGGTTCAGGAAGAAGCCGCGTCTCACCAGTCTCATCGACGCCTCGGGCGGGATGACGGTCCTGAAGGGTCTGCGCGAGGCCGAGGCCAACACCGGATCGATGCGCGACGAGGCGATGGCCGCCGTCGACGCCGTGCTCTGCGAACTCGAGGCCCTGACCGCGCGACCCGGCGACGACGTCGGCGCCTGGCTCGGCCGCATCTATACCCTGACGGCCAGTCTGCTCGATGTGGCGGGCCCCTTCGGGCTGCAGGCGATGTGCAGCGCGAGCTACAGTCTCTGCGATCTGGTTGATCGTCAGATCCGGGCCCGTCGCTGCGATGCGCCGCCGATCCAGGTGCATGTCGCGTCGCTGCGGCTGCTCAGCCAGCCAGAGCCCGCGCCGGGCGCGCACCAGCAGGTGCTGGACGGGCTGGAGGCCCTGCTGATCCGGGAACAGCGCGTCTCGGGCTGACGCGAGCCTGGCCGCTCTCAAGGCCTTCCGGCGTCGAATTCCAGCCTCTTGCCTGACGCCGCGTGACGTGGCCCAGTCTCTCTCAAACAATCGTTCGGGAGAGGAACCCCATGGCCATCAAGACCCGCTTCACCGAGTTGTTCGGCGTTGAGCACCCCATCGCCCAGGGCGGCATGCAGTGGGTCGGCAAGGCCGAACTTGTCGCCGCGGTGGCCAACGCCGGGGCGCTGGGCTTCATCACCGCCCTGACCCAGCCGACGCCGGAGGACCTGGCGAAGGAGATCCAGCGGACGAAGGATCTGACCGACAAGCCGTTCGGTGTGAACCTGACCATCCTGCCCGCGATCAAGCCGCCGCCCTACGCCGAGTATCGCGCGGCGATCATCGAGAGCGGGATCAAGGCCGTCGAAACCGCCGGCTACAAGCCGCAGGAACACGTCGACGACTTCAAGTCCCACGGCATCAAGGTGATCCACAAATGCACCGCCGTCCGCCACGCCCTGAGCGCGGAGCGGATGGGCGTGGACGCCATCTCGATCGACGGCTTCGAATGCGCCGGCCATCCGGGCGAGGATGACATCCCCGGCCTGATCCTGATCGCCGCTGCCGCCGACAAGGTGAAGATCCCGATGCTCGCCTCGGGCGGCATCGCCGACGCGCGCGGCCTGGTCGCGGCCCTGGCGCTGGGCGCTGACGGCATCAACATGGGCACCCGCTTCTGCGTCACCCAGGAGGCGCCGATCCCGATGGCCTTCAAGGAACAGATGGTCGCCAACGACGAGCGCCAGACCGACCTGATCTTCCGCACCCTGCACAACACCGCCCGGGTTATGCGCAACGAGGTCAGCCAGGCCGTGGTCGAGATCGAACGCGCCGGCGGCGCCAAGTTCGAGGACGTCCAGCATCTGGTCGCCGGCACGCGCGGCCGCGACGCCCTGGCCAACGGCGACACCCAGGGCGGTATCTGGTCGGCCGGCATGGTCCAGGGCCTGATCCACGACATCCCGACGGTGAAGGACCTGGTCGACCGGATCGTCTCGGAAGCCGAGGACCTGATCCGCGGTCGCCTGTCCGGAATGGTTCGCTAGGGGCCGTACCCGTTTCCGTCTTCCCGGCGAAGGCCGGGATCCAGATTCACCTACGGTATCTGGCGCTATGACGCCAATTCCGCGCTCTGCGATCTGGACCCCGGCCTTCGCCGGGGACACGGATCGGGCGACTCCGCCAAGGCCCTGAAGGCCCCGAGTCCGCAATTGGGTCCGGACCCTGCCGACTGTCCGCCGGCGCAGGTTTTCCCGTCCTTCGAGACTGGATAACCTGTCGCCCGGAGGACGACCCATGACCATCGAGATCATCCGGCTTTCCGCCGACAACACGTCGCTGCTGGACCAGGTCGCCGAGGAGGTGTTCGACGCGGACATCGTTCCCGCGCGGCTGGCCGCCTATCTGGCGCACGAGACCAACCTCATGTTCCTGGCGGTGGCCGACGGGCTGGTCGTCGGCCAGGTGGCCGCCTGTATCCATCGTCACCCCGACCAGGCGACCGAGCTCTATGTCGACAACCTCGGCGTCGCGGAGGCCTTCCGGCGTCAGGGCATCGCCCGACGGCTGATCGAGGCCATGCTCCACCTCGGCCGTTCGCTGGGCTGCGAGGAATGGTGGGTGGGCACGGAGGAGGACAACGTTCCCGCGCGCCGCCTCTACGAGACCTTTGGCGAAGAGGCCGTCCTGGCGGCCTTCTATGAGTTCGACCTGGACTAGGGGCGGCGTAGCAGGCCGGTCCGGCCCGGGCGGGATCGATGACCAGGGCTTAACTTCATTCGGTCGCATGGCGGGCGTAGCTATGGGGCCGAAGGAGTTCGCCTTGCCCCGTATCGCCCGAACGCTCGCCATCGCCGTCGCCGCCGCCGCGCTGTCCGGCTGCATGTCAGCCGAGGTCGAGCGCTATCCGACCTCGAAGGACTATCCGGCGGGAACCATGGAGCGGGTCAACGTCCAGGCTGCCGGCCACCCGTGGAAACTGTCCGCCCTGCGCACGCCGCGCGTCTCGCCCTGGAAGGTGGTGGTGATCACCGGCACGCCGTCGTGGTCTGAGTTCTGGGCGCCGGTGCTGGCCGCGCTGCCGGAGGACTACACCATGGTCGTCGCCGACCGGCCGGGGTTCGCCCTCAGCGAGCCCGCCGGGGCCGTGGGCTCGATCACCGACCAGGCTGAGGCGCTGTCAGCGCTGCTCGACGTCGCGCCCGGCCAGAAGGTGATCCTCGTCGGCCAGTCCTACGGCGCGCCGATCGCGACCCTGATGGCCGCCCGCTATCCGGATCGGGTGCAGGCGTTGGTTCTGATGAGCCCGTTCTACGGCGAGCGCGGGGCGACCGCGCGGCGGCTGACCGGCCTGGGCGGGATGGTGCGGCCGATGCTGCCGCGCGACCTGAAGAACGCCATGGCCGAGGTGCGCGGGCAGGCGCCGCAACTGCCGGCGGCGCGGGCCGCCTTGGCCCGTCTCACCCAGCCCGTCCTGGTGCTGCACGGTGATGCCGATACCTTTGTGCCGGTCGCCTCGGCGCGCGCCCTGGCGCAGGGTCGCGGCGCGGCGCCGACGACGCTGGTCGTGGTTCCCGGCGGCGACCACTTCCTCAACGCCTGCTGCGTCCCGGCGCTGGTCGGCGCGATCGAGACGGCGGCGGGGATGGTGGAGCGCTGACGTACGGATATCCCTCCCCAAGAAGGGGAGGGAGGAGGATCAGGCCTCTTCCGTCTCCGGCTTCACGTCCTCGCCGCCTTCGAAGCTGCGCGGGGCGCGGCGGCGGCGGGGTTTCTTGGCTTCCTCTGCGGGGGCTTCCTCGCTCACCGCGGCAGGGCGGCCGAGGAAGGCGGGGAGTTCGCTCACGGCGCCGTCCTGGCCGCGCAGGCGGGGCGATTCGCTGACAGCCGGCTCGGGCGCCAGGGGGGCGGCGGCCTGCGGCTCGACCACGGCCAGAGGATCGCGGGCGGCGGCCTCGGCGCGCTCGCGGTCACGGCGTTCGTCACGCTCGCGCCACCGCTCCTGGCGGTCACGGCGCGGCGCGGCGGCATCACCTTCGACGCGGGGCCGGTCGTCACGGGCAGGGCGGTCTTCACGCGGCCGATCATCGCGCGGCCGGTCATCACGGGGACGCTCGTCACGAGGACGATCGTCACGAGGACGCTCGTCCCGGGGCCGGTCGTCGCGTTGACGGTCGCGGCCCTCAAAGCGCTGGCCGTCGCGCGGACGGTTCTCGAAGCGCTGGCCGTTCTGGTTGCTGTCGCGGGCGCCATTGCCGTTGCTGTCGCGCTGGCCGTCGGTCTCGCCGCTGTCCGTCTGCTCGACGTAGCCGCCTTCGGGCGGTTCACCGGGCTCGGCCTCGAAGTCGATATCGAAGCCCGAGGCGAACTGTTCCCGGCCGACGATGTCGGACACCGGACGGTGCGGCTGCATGGCGCGCAGGGTGCGGAAGTAGTGCTCGGCGTGCTGCAGGTAGTTCTCGGCCAGCACCCGGTCGCCGGCGGACGCGGCGTCGCGGGACAGTTGCTGGTACTTCTCGAAGACACCCTGCGCGGCGCCGCGCACCTTGATGCCCTCGGGCCCGTTGGAGTCGAACGCACGGTTGGCGTTGTGCTGGGGCTTGCCGCCCTGGTTGTTGCCGCCACTGCCGCGATTGCGGCCGCGCTGACGCTTCATACCCTTGAAATCTCTCATTTTACCCTTCGACCTGCCGGCGGGCGCGTGACACAGCGGTCGTTCGCGCGGGCCGGTTCTGGATACTGGTTCGGGCTTGCCGCCCGCTTTTGTTTCGAAAAAGACGCTGTTCTGTGTTCCCGCCCGCTTTCAGCGCGGCGACCCGGTCCTCTTGAGACCTCGCGCGCCCGCCATCGATTGCGATCAATCTCTACGGCGATCTGAGTGGGAACGAGTCAGATGTAACGCGTCAGGACCCTGTTTCCAAGGGGTTTCTGGAGCCGGCGACCACCCGGTCGCGCAGGCCAAGGTCCTTGATCGTCCGTACGTCGCCGGCCCCGGCCTGGCGGAACAGCGCCTCGACCTCCGCGCTCTGGTCATGGCCGATCTCGACCGCGAACATCCCCCCCGGTTTCAACACGCGCAGGATCTCCGGCGCCAGCACGCGGTAGGGGTCCAGTCCGTCGGGGCCTCCGTCGAGCGCCAGGCGCGGATCATGGTCGCGCACTTCCGGGTCGAGTGTCTCGATGACGTCGGTGGGGATGTAGGGCGGGTTGGCGACGACCAGGTCAAAACCCGCGTCCCCGAGGCCGGACGTCCAGTCCCCGCGCAGCAGCACGGTGCGGCCGTCGAGGTCCAGGTTGGCGGCGTTCTCCCGCGCCACCGCCAGGGCGTCCTCGGAGATGTCGACGCCCAGCCCCCTGGCCGCCGGCCGTTCGGCGAGGATGGCGAGCATGATGGCGCCGGAGCCGACGCCGAGGTCGAGCATGCTGAACGCCATCTGCTCGGGAAACGCCTTCAGCGCCTCGTCGACGATCACCTCGGTGTCCGGGCGCGGGGTCAGGACCGCGCTGTTGACGTTGAGCATGATCTTCCAGAAGCCCTTGCGGCCCAGGATGTGGCTGACCGGTTCACGGCGACCGCGGCGACCCAGATAGCTGTCGTAGGTCGCTTCCTGCTCGGCGGTCAGCTCGCGGTAGGGGTCGGTGACGATCTCCAGGCGGCTGACGTCAGCGGCGGCTTCGAGCATCAGCCGCGCGTCGATCGCGGGCTGGTCGATGCCGGCGGCCTTCAGGCGCTCGCCGCCGGCCTTCCAGGCCTTCACAAGAGTGGTCACGCCATCAGCTCCACGACATCGCCTTCGGCCACGCGGCCGGCGCCGGTGGTCTGCACATAGAGGCCGCACAGGGTGTGGCCGTAGTTCTCGAACAGCGCCGCCACGACGTCCAGATCCCGCTCGGCGGTCTCCGGGTTCACATGGGTGGCTGCGCAGCGGACGATCGGCTTGAACACCGTCGCGGTCGCGCCGCCGACGGACAGGGTGCGGCCGGCCCAGTCGTTCTCGATCCAGGCGGGCCAACCGTCGACATAGAGGTTGGCGCGGAAGCGCAGCGGGTCGATCGGCCGCCGCACGCGCGACTCCAGATCGCGCAGACTGGCCAGGTTGACGATCGAGACATGGCCCAGCGGGTGATCGGTGAACCGCCAGGCGCCCGGCGCTTGCAGGACCTTCAGCGGGGCTCGTGCCTCCTCGCCAAGCAGTCCGGTCAGCCAGGCGGCGAAGGCGTCGCGGCCGGCCTCTCCGGTCAGGTCGCCGGCGAAGTCGGGATGGCCCGGCGCGCCGGCATGGAACAGGCCGGTGGCGTCGTCGTAGCGGGTCTGGGCCCGGGCGACGTCGGCGATGTGCGACAGCACGGCGAACTTCGTCTTGGGCACGAAGGCCGGCGCCGCGGGATCAAAGCCGCAGTCGCCGATCTCGACGGCATACATCCGGTCGTGGGCCAGGGTTGCCCCGACCGCCAGATCAGCTGTGGCCAGCCGTTCGGGCGTGAAGCCCTTCACGGGATGGCGAAACAGGGCGGCGACGGTGGATTGCATGGGGTGGCCTAGCCGAAACTGTCTTCCAGCGTCGCGAGACGTGCGGCCTGGTCCTCGGCGATCAGCGGATCGATGACGTCGTCCAGGGCCTCGCCCTCGACGATCTTGGGCAGGTTGTAGAGGGTCAGGTTGATGCGGTGGTCGGTGACCCGGCCCTGCGGGTAGTTGTAGGTGCGGATCCGCTCGGAGCGGTCGCCGGACCCGACCTGGCTCTTGCGGGCGTCCGAGCGGGCGGTGTCCAGCGCCTCGCGCTGCATGTCGTACAGCTTGGCCTTGAGGTTCTTCATCGCCTTGCGGCGGTTCTCGTGCTGCGACTTTTCCGAGCTGGTCACCACGATGCCGGTGGGCAGGTGGGTGATGCGCACGGCCGAGTCGGTCTTGTTGACGTGCTGGCCGCCGGCGCCGGACGAGCGGTAGGTGTCGATGCGCAGGTCTGCGTCGTTGATCTCGATCTCGACGTCCTCGACCTCGGGCAGCACGGCGACCGTGGCGGCGCTGGTGTGGATGCGGCCTTGCGCTTCCGTGGCCGGTACGCGCTGCACCCGGTGCACGCCGCTCTCGAACTTCAGCCGGCCGAACACCCCGTCGCCGGTGACCGAGGCGATGATTTCCTTGAAACCGCCCATCTCGCCCTCGGAGATGCTGTCGATCTCCACCCGCCAGCCCCGGTTCGCCGCATAGCGCTGGTACATGCGGAACAGGTCGCCGGCGAACAGGGCCGCCTCGTCGCCACCGGTGCCGGCGCGCACTTCGAGGATCGCCGAGGCGTTCTCGTCCTTGTCGCGCGGGGCCAGCAGCAGGGCGACGTCACGCTCCATGTCCGGCAGCTTCGCTTCGAGCCGTTCCAGCTCGTCGCGGGCCAGTTCGGAGATGTCCGGATCGGCGTCGGCGGCCATCGCCTCCAGCTCGGGCTTCTCGGCCAGCACCTTTTCCAGCGCGCGCACGGCCTCGGCCACGGGTCTCAGCTCGGCATGCTCCTTCGACAGCCGCACGATCTCCGGCCCCTCGGTGGCCGCGCCCATGCGGGCCTCGATCTCGCGGAAGCGGTCGAGCACCTGGTCGAGACGGGCCTGGGGAAGACGCAAGGGGGCAATCCGGAAACAGCGGCGGGAAGGGGCCGCTGTTTACAGCGAGCAGGCGTGCCGTGTCGACCTTACCCCGCGCGGGGCTTCAGTCCGGCCTTGGGGGCGGAGAAGTCGGTGCGGGCCAGCTTCTTGGTCGGTGCGGTTTCCACCGGGGCCTCGGCAATGGCTCCGCCCTTGGCCGGCGTCGCGGCAGGCGCCGGAATGCCGAGCGCCGTGCGGCGCGGCGCGATCAGGGTCTCGATCCGCTTCTTGGTGGCGTTGAACGAGGCCACGTCGCGCGGGTCGACGCTGACGCCGGACTGGATCCTGGTCATCGGATTGACCCGGCGACCCTTGAGCCAGACTTCGTAATGCAGGTGCGGGCCGGTCGAGGCGCCGGTCGAGCCGACGTAGCCGATCAGCTGGCCCTGGCTCACCCGCATGCCGGGCTTGAGCCCCTTGCCGAAGCGCGAGAGGTGGGCGTAGCCGGTCTCGTAGCCGCCGGCATGGCGCAGACGCACCCAGTTGCCGTAGCCGCCCCAGCGGCGGGCCTCGACGACCACGCCGTCGCCGGCGGCCAGTACGGGCGTGCCCGTGCCGACTCCGAAGTCGATGCCCTGGTGCATCTTGTTGTAGCCCAGGATTGGATGGCGACGCAGGCCGAAGCGCGAGGTGATGCGGGCGCCGTCGACCGGCGTGCGCAGCAGGAAGCCCTTGATGCTCTTGCCGATGGCGTCGAGGAAGGTCTTCTTCCCGTCCGCGCGGGTGAAGCCGTAGAAGCGCTGGCCCTTGACCTCGGCGTACTGCAGGCCGCCGGCCTCGATGGTCCGGCCGCTCTCGGTGACCTTGCGGTCGAACACCAGGCAGAACGGATCGCCCGCCTTGATGTCGCGCGAGAAGTCGATCTTGTGGGCAAACAGCTTCGAGGCCTCGGCGACCACGGCCGAGCTGGCGCCGATGGCATTGGCGCTCTCGTGGAACGAGCCCTGCATCCGGCCGCAGGCGGCGACAGTTTCAGGCTTCACGGTCTCTTCAAGCTCGCGCAGGCGCAGGGCGCCGTCGAAGGTGCGCGACACGGTCAGGGTGCTGGCGGCGCCGGTGCGCATCGACAGACCGATCAGACGGGCCGGGCCACGGCTGTCCCGCGGCCGGGCGACCGAGGCGACGAAATCCATGCCGGCGCGGATGTTCACGGTGTCCATGGCCTGGGCCAGGACGCGGACGGCCAGCCGGGCGTCGGTCGGCGCGACGCCGCTGCGCAGCACGGCCGCTTCCAGCGTTTCACCGGGGCGGACCTCGACGTTGATGTTCTGGCCCTGGTTGAAGCCGGGCTGGGCTTCGGCGCGGGCGAAGGCGATGTGTTGCAGGGCCGTCAGGGCGGCGGGATCGAGCGGCTTGACCACATTGGTGGCGGGACCGGCGGTCAGATTCCAGCACAGGCCCAGAACACCCAGGCCGGCCGCAGCAGTGAGAACCTTGGGCGCAAACCGGACCGTCGAACGCCTGGGATCAAATTCCTGCATCGTTCCCCCTTCAGTTTACGATGCCGCACGCGCGTCAGAATGGCACGGCCGGGAGACTACCCAGCAAATGGCGCGCCCGTTTTCTGCCGTCGGACACCCCTGAAACGCAAGCAATATTCGGTGCTTCGTCGCTTTTGTCACGCCCGGGGTTAACGCCTGGGCGCCACGCGCTCGCCGTCTTCCTTCGTGAAGGCAGCCGGGGCGCCGTCCAGCAGGTCGAAGACCCGCTCCGAGGGCCGGCACAGGGCGACGCCCTTCGGCGACTGCACGATCGGCCGCTCGACCAGGGCCGGATGAGCGACCATGGCCTCGAGAATCGCGCTGTCGGTCGCCGCGGGCGCGGTGAGGCCGAGCTCATCGGCGAGCGATCCCTTCACGCGCAGGACGTCGCGTGGCGCCTTGCCCATCGCGGCGAGCAGGCTTTCGAGCTGCGGCCGCGTCCAGCCCGTCTTCAGATACTCAACCACGGTCGGCTCGACGCCCGACGCGCGGATTGCGGCCAGGGTATTGCGCGAGGTCCCGCAGGCGGGATTGTGAAAGATCGTGACGGTCATGCGCGGGCTTCTCTCTCACGAGAGGCTCCTCGTCCAGACCGCATCGACGTCAGAAGGAGATCGTGGCCGCGCCCGTCACGACCGACGAATCCGAGCGACCGAACGGCATCACATCGGACGGTCGCGGCGGCAGGGGTCGGGCTGAGGCGGGCCAGCCTTCGTCGAAGACCCCGTAGAGGACATCGACCCTGCCCGGACCGGTCGGGGTCACGATAATCCTGTGCGCGCCCGGCTGTCCGACCAACTGGAAGGTCAGCTTGCGGCCCGACGGCGGCGTGGTCCGGCCGGCCGCTTCGGCGACCGGGGCCGCAAGAGCCATCGACTTGCCATCGAGCGTCACGGCGCCGACGGACGGACTCACGGTCAGTTTGAGGAGACTCACACGCGACGGGCGAAGGCTGATCTCGATCCGCCCGTCCGTCAGCCGCGTCACGGCAACCGGCGGCGCCACGGCGGGAAGCGCCCTGGCCGGCGCGGCCCAGACCTCGCCTCCACCGAGTGACGGCATCGCCTGTCGTGTGACCGCGCCGCCGTCGGCCGTCAGCACCGCGCGACTCCAGTCCGGCAGCTCGCTCCCTCGGGCGACCCGCCAGACCTTGCCGGTCGTCGCGTCCTGGACATGCAGCACAGTCGTCGCCTCCGGGTGGCGCGCGCTCCAGGGATTGCTGATCCTCACGACGGCCAGCAGCACGAGACCCACCACCAGCAGGGTCACGGCCGGGAACAGGGCCAGGCGCGGGAAGCGTCCGGGCGAGGCCAGCGGCCAGACCAGGAAGGCCCCCAGCCAAAGGAGCAGGGCCAGGATCATCGGCTGGTCGAGGCCTTGCGACACGACGTGGAAGAACACCGCCAGCCAGCCGCCGCCGAGCGCCGCCAGCAGCGCCACGGCGACTATCCGCGGTGCGTCCAGTCGCGTACCCATCAGGCTGATCGCCGCGCCGAGGCTCGCCAGCACCAGCGGCCAGACCACGAGGAAGGCGACCGCGGGCAGGAAAATCTGCAGGGCCAGTCCCGCCGCCAGCCCCGTCAGCAACACGCCCAGCCAGGCGCCGGGCAGGGCGGCGGGCTTGCCGAAGGCGCCGTAGCCGACGGCGGCCGTCGCCAGACCAAGGCCGAGGGCGACCGGGTTCCAGCCGCCGAACGCCAGGCACAGCAATCCGCCCATCAGACCCGCGCCCGCCAGCCACAGCCGCGTCCGCGCGCGCGTCCTCAGGGCGGGAACCAGCAGCAGCAGTCCAACGCCGAGGCTCGCCAGCGTCGTCTCCCAAAGTCCCCACTGGGCGAGCAATCGCCGCTGCTCCACGAAGTCAAAGCCTGCGCCGGTCGCGAGCCGGGCGAGATGGAGCAACAGCGCGCTGGCCAGCAGCAGGAACAGCGCCGCCCCGGCTCCACGCGCCGCATCGACCCACCGAAGCTCAGCTGACCGGCGTCCCCGCGCGACGGCCAGGGCGATCAGGCCCGCCGCGACCAGCAGCGCGATCCAGCCGCCCCAGGCAGGATAGGCCAGCACATGATTGCCGAACGTCTGGCTGTAGACAGCGTCGGGTGCTGCGCCCGGCAGGGTGTCGGCGAAGGCCAGGGCCGAGGCCGCGGCCAGGGTCTGCTCGCCCATGTGGCGCACCGAGCCCCTGTCGAGATTGGCCAGGGTCGAGGTCGGCGAGTGGTAGTCAAACTGCCGGCCGATGAAGGCGTAGTTCAGCCCGCGTACGCCCGCCGCGTTCGAGACGGTGAAGTCGGTGTCGTTGGGCATGGTCTCATAGAGGAACACCGCCAGCGAATTGCTGATCGGGCTGACGGCGGTCTTCGCGAAGATCGGGATCAGGGCGCCGTTGCCGGGCCCGGTCTGGAACATGTTGGCGCGCCCGCCGCCGCCCCGGCTTTCCAGGTTGATCAGCAGGCCGATCCGCTTGCGCAGCGGGTGCTCGGCGAAGAACAGTTCGGCGCCCAGCAGCCCGGCCTCCTCGCCATCCGTGAGGATGACGACCACGTCGCGGGCGGGCGTTCCCTTCGCACTCAGCGCCCGGATCACGTCCAGGATCACGGCCACGCCGGTGGCGTCGTCGGCCGCGCCGGGCGAGGCGGGCACACTGTCGTAGTGGGCCATCAGGGCGAGCGCCGGCAGGCTGCGATCGCGTCCGGGCAGGACCCCGACGATGTTCTCCATCTGGCCGGCGACGATCCAGTCGGACTCACTGCGCACGCCCAGGCCGCTCTGGATCGACGGCTGCAGGCCCAGCGACGTCATTCGCCGCATCAGATAGTCGCGGACCGAGGCGTTGGCGACCGATCCCGCCGGATGCGGCCGGGCCGCGATCCGCTCGATGTCGGCCATCGCGGAGGGCGTATGGAAGCCGACGCCGGCCGGGACGGGCGCGCTTTCGGAATTCGGTGTCTTCGTACCCAGCCAGCCCAGGAGCAGGGCGCCTGCAAGCGCCGCCGCCAATGCGATCATCCGTACCATGTCGGTCCTCCCCAGGCCGGCGAGAGGGCAGGGAGCCACGCCGCGCCGCGTCGCGCAACGTCGAACCGGTTCGCGGCTCCACCGTCCCCTTGCGTAACAGGACAACGCCCGCCGGCAGGACCGGCGGGCGCTGTTACGCTTACGCTACTGAAAGAGGGTGTCAGGCCGCGACGGTGGATTCCTGCGGGTCGCGCAGCACGTAGCCGCGGCCCCAGACCGTCTCGATGTGGTGCTGGCCGCCGGAGGCCGTCGCCAGCTTCTTGCGCAGCTTGCAGATGAAGACGTCGATGATCTTCAGCTCGGGCTCGTCCATGCCGCCGTAGAGGTGGTTGAGGAACATCTCCTTGGTCAGGGTCGTGCCCTTCCGCAGGGAGAGAAGCTCCAGCATCTGGTATTCCTTGCCGGTCAGATGGACCCGCAGGTTGTTCACCTCGACCGTCTTGGCGTCCAGGTTCACGGCGATCTCGCCGGTCTGGATGATCGCCTGGGCGTGGCCCTTGGAGCGGCGCACCACGGCGTGGATGCGGGCGACCATCTCGTCCTTGTGGAACGGCTTGGTCATGTAGTCGTCGGCGCCGCCGCCCAGGGTCTTGACCTTGGTGTCGATCTCGGCCGAGCCCGACAGGATCATGATCGGCGTGTTGATCTTGTGATTGCGCAGGGTCCGGAGCACGTCCATGCCGCTCATGTCGGGCAGGTTCAGGTCCAGCAGGATGAGATCGTAGTCGTAGATCTTCCCCAGATCGACGCCTTCCTCACCCAGGTCCGTCGTGTAGACGTTGAAGCCCTCGGACTTCAGCATCAGCTCGATGGTCTGCGCCGTGGCGCTGTCATCCTCAATCAAAAGAACGCGCATCGATCCCCTCCACGCGGCGGCCGCGGTAACAATTCAGGCGGAGCGGAATCCGCTCCCGAAGCTCAATTCCGACATTGGAATTAAGCTGCTTTAAGACTGGTTAATGGTGAACCGCCCCTTGGAAAGAATCGTTAAGGCGATTTGCGAATCGGGTGCAAGCGGCCATCTCGTGCGGAGGAGTCACAGCGGTGATGACTCTTTCGTGATCGCCGAATCCCCAGTGAATCCCGTGGGATTCCGCCAAGCCTTGTGACAGTGGGGGAATGGAGTCCGCGGCTCGGCCGGCCAGCGCCGTTCACAGGGTCGTCCGGGGCCTGGTGAGTCAAGATGACGCGCCGCCTGGCGATCAGCCCGCCCGAACCGCACTCGCGATGAATCCGCCGCCGAGCACGCGGCTGGGGTCTTCCGGAGCGTAGAGGACGCAGGCCTGGCCGGGGGCGACGCCTTCTTCCAGCGTATCAAGCGACACACCCACGATCCCGTCGATCATCGCCAGCCGGCCGGCCACCGGTTCACGGGTCGAGCGCACCCGCGCAAGCACGGGCCGGCCGGCGGTGGCGGCCTCGGCAATCGTCGCCTCGTCACCCAGCCAGTTCTCTTCCTTCAGCGTCAGGGCGCGGGTCAGCAGCGCCTCGCGCGGGCCGACAATCACCTGCCGCCGGTCAGCGTCGATGCGCACGACGAACAGCGGATCGCCCGTACCGCCGATGCTCAGGCCCCGGCGCTGGCCGATGGTGTAGCGGGTCACGCCCTCGTGGCGACCCAGCGTGCGGCCGTCGAGATGCACGATGTCGCCGGCCACCGCACCCTGCGGGCGCAGCCGGTCGATGACGGTGTGATACTTGCCCTCGGGCACGAAACAGATGTCCTGGCTGTCGGGCTTGTCGGCCGCGGCCAGCTGCATCCCGGCCGCCGCCCCGCGCACGGCCGGCTTGGGCAGGCCGCCCAGCGGAAAGCGCAGGTAGTCCAGCTGCTCGCGCGTGGTCGCGAACAGGAAGTAGCTCTGGTCGCGGTTCGCATCGACCGCGCGGTGCAGGGTCGGGCCACCCGGCCCGTCCTCGCGCCGCACATAGTGGCCGGTGGCCATGGCGGCGGCGCCCAGATCCCGCGCCACGTCGAGCAGGTCGCGGAACTTGACCGTCTGGTTGCAGCGCACGCAGGGGATCGGCGTCTCGCCGCGCAGGTAGGCGTCGGCGAACTCCTCGATCACCTGTTCCTTGAACCGGCTCTCGTAGTCGAGGACGTAGTGGGGAATGCCGATGGCCTCGGCCGCCTGGCGGGCGTCGAGAATGTCCTGGCCGGCGCAGCAGGCGCCCTTCTTCTGGATCGCGGCGCCGTGGTCATAGAGCTGCAGCGTCACGCCCACGACGTCGTAACCGGCCTTTGCCAGCAGCGCCGCCGTCACCGTCGAGTCGACGCCGCCCGACATGGCCGCGACCACCCGCGAGCCGGTCGGCAGGCCGACGGCCGCGCGCACGACGTCGTCGGCGATATCGGTGATGGGCAGGAGCGCGTTCATGGCGCGCTATGTAGAGCCTCAGGCCGGAAATTGCGACCTCACGCCCTTCAGGCCGCGATCGCGGCCTTCACCCGCCGCCGGCGCCAGTCGTCGAACCGCACCTTGCTCAGCCAGAACAGCATCACCGGCAACGGCGAGAGGGCGACGGCGTAGAGCAGCGCGGAGTCCTGCAGCGCCTCGGGAAACACCTGTTGCTGGCCGAGGAAGAACGAGCCCGAGGCGATAAACAGCGAAAAGCACATCCGCCACAGGTGCCGTGCGATCCGCGAGACGTTCGACAGCTGTTTGCGCACCAGCACATGCAGCTCGCCGGCGGCGGCGAACGCCCCGGCGATGGTGAACAGGAAGAAGGCCTGCGGCGGCGAGCCGTCCACGGTGCCGCTGGGGCTGGCCGCGCCCATCCGCATGAAGATCACGCCGGCGACCGTGATCGACAGGGCGACCATCAGGCCGATCACCTCCGGCGCGCCGGCCCGCGCGTCCCGCCGCCGCGCCGCCATGGCCCCGCTGACCAGCAGATAGAGCGCCATGATCCCGGCGACGAAGTTCGGTCGCTGCCCGGTGTCGAGGAACGGCGCGACGCCCGCCCCGATAGCGTAGGCCGCGAACATCGCCACGAAGAACACCGACCCGGCCGCGCGATGCACGCGCTGGCCCTTGCGCACGGCGAGAGCGACCACGCCGGTGACCATCCCGACCGCCCCGCCGGCGATGTGCGCCCAGAGCAGCGCGTTGGCCCCCAGGTGCATCCAGACCGGATCGCCGGGCCCGGCCTCGAGGTTGTCCGCCAGGGCGACGGCGGGGGCCAGCGCGGCGGCGAAGGCGACGGCGAGCAGGACGGGCAAGAGGGCAATACGGGGTGTCATCGGCCCCTTCTTGTCGATATGCGGGACGGGGGCCATGACCGTATGTTGCGTCAGCATGATCGTCCGTAACACCGGGGAGCGTGGAGATGTCGACCCTGACCACGTCAGCCGGGCTCGCCGCCGGCCTCATCGCGTTCGCCGCCGGCCGGGGCGCTGATCGCGCGGCGCTGATGGCCCGCGCCGGCCTGCGTCCGGCCGACCTGGAGGACCCTGACAGCCGCCTGCCGTTCGAGGCCTACGTCACCCTGATGCGCGCGGCCCGGGACCTCTGCGACGACCCGGCCCTGGCGCTGCGTTTCGGCGAGGCCGTCGACCTGGCCGAGCTGTCGATCGTCGGGCTGATCATGAACGCCTCGGCCACCATGGGCGACGCGTTTGCCCAGATGCAGCGCTTCGGCCGGCTGACGCTGGAGACAGAGGGCCTCAGCGATGGTCCCCGCTTCGAGATG
>CAIOHT010000006.1 GCA_903858185.1 uncultured Caulobacterales bacterium | reverse complement strand
TGCTTACAGTGAGCAAAAGATCGGCACTCGAACGATTCGACGACGTCGGGGTGCGGGATCGGCGCCATGTCGCCGTCTCGCGGGCGCGCAGGGGCGGGCGGGCGCAGGCGCGCGCGAGCGTCAGATGGGCCTGTTACCCCAGCCGTTACCCCGAGCCATTTGGCGGTCTTCGCCAAAAGTATCAAAGCATTGATTTTATTGAAGAAAAATGGCGCGCCCGGAACGATTCGAACGTCCGACCCTCAGATTCGTAGTCTGATGCTCTATCCAGCTGAGCTACGGGCGCGCATTTCGCGGGGGGCGTCTAGGCCTCCTGCAAGGGCGCGGAACCTAGTCGGGGTCCGGGGGAAAGGCAAGCGCTCGCGGGCGCTTTTTCAGCGGGCCGCGAGGGATCGCCAGTCCGGCGTATCGCTGCCGGGCCAGGCGACGGCTTCATAGACCCCGCGGGCGATGGCGCGGGCGAGGCAGTCGGCGGCCAGGGCGCCGATACGGGCGACCATCCGGTCGGGCATGTCGCCGAGCGGCCGGCGGCCCGTGGAGAGGGCGAAGACCACGTCGCCGTCGAACGGTGTGTGGACCGGCCGGATCGCCTGGGCCATGCCGGCCTGGGCCATGATCGCCACCCGTTTCGCCTGGACCGGCGTCAGGATCGCGTCGGTGGCGACGCAGGCGATGGTGGTGTTCTCGCGCACGCCCGGGTTCATCTTGGCCAGGCCCCAGTAATCGGCCCCGATCGGCAGGCCCGCGGGCGAGCGGCCGCCGAACTCGCCGTCGATCTCGAACAGCGAGGCCCAGAAGGTCAGGCCGTCGCCGCCGACCACCGAGCCGAAGCTGTTGACCCCGGCGATGGCGCCGACCGTGTAGCCGTCCGGGGTGACGATCGAGGCCGACCCCGTGCCACCCTTCAACTGGCCCGCCTTCGCGCCATAGCCGGCGCCGGCGACGCCGAGGGCAAAGTCCAGGCCAGCCGCCTGCACGGCCTCGATGCCGAGCCGGCGGTAGGGCGGCTCCAGGCCCCAGGCCTTGTCGCCGCCGTTGGCCATGTCGAACAGGATCGCGGCGGGCACGATCGGCGCGACCGGGACGTCCGGCCGGATGGAAACAGGATAGCCTCGCCCCTGCGCGCCGAGCCAGGCGGCCACGCCGTCGCCGGCGGCCAGGCCGTACATCGAGCCGCCTGAAAGCACCACCGCGTCCACCCGCGCGCCGACGAGGTTCTCCGGATCAAGGGCATCGGTCTCGCGGGTGCCGGGGCCGCCGCCGCGCACGTCGACTGCGCAGACCGCCCGGTCGTCCGGCAGGATGACCGTGACGCCGGTGCGAACCGTCTCGTCCTGCGCCTGGCCGACCCTCAGGCCGGGCACGTCGGTGATCAGGTTGCGGGGTCCGGGGCGCGCCTTGTCCATGCCGTTCGAGTGGCACGACGTCCGGAACTTGTCCATGCGCGGGGGTTTCCCTTCGGCGCACGGCCCCTATGCTGCCGTGGCCTTGTCCGGAGTTCGCATGCGCCTCGTCAGTCTTCTCGCCGCCCTGCTGTTGGCCGGGTGTTCGCTGCTGCCGCAGGAGGCCGCCGTCCCGCCGCGTCCGGGTCCGGCCGTCATGGTCGCCACGGCCAATCCGCTGGCCACCGAGGCCGGACTGAAGGTCCTGCGCGAGGGCGGCAGCGCCGTTGACGCTGCCGTAGCCGTGCAGGCGGTGCTGGGGCTCGTCGAGCCGCAGAGCTCGGGCATCGGCGGCGGCGCCTTCCTGGTCTACTACGACGCCGCATCGAAGAAGGTCACCGCCTACGACGGCCGCGAGACCGCGCCGGCGGCCGCGACCGACGCGCTGTTCCTCGGCCCGGACGGCAAGCCCCTGCCGTTCGTGAAGGCGTTGCTCAGCGGCCGGTCGACCGGCGTCCCCGGCGTGGTCGCCATGCTGGCGCTGGCGCACAAGGATCACGGCGAGCGGCCCTGGGCGACCCTGTTCGCGGACGGCGAGCGGCTGGCCGACGAGGGTTTCATCGTCAGCCCGCGCCTGGCCGGCATGATCGCCGGACCCTTCCCCCAGACTGCAACGCCCGACAGCCGCCGCTATTTCAGCAAGGCCGACGGGACGCGGATGGCAGCCGGAGACCGGCTGCGCAATCCCGACTACGCCGCCACGCTGCGCCGGCTGGCCGCCGACGGGCCGGGTGCGCTGTATCAGGGGCCCATCGCCGAAGCGATTGTCGCCCGTCTGGGCGAGGGCGACCTGCCCGGATCGATGACGGTTTCGGACATCCGCGCCTACCGGCCGACATCTGACAGGGCGCTCTGCCGGCCCTACCGGATCTATGTCGTCTGCACGGCCAACCCGCCATCGAGCGGCGTGGGCCTGTTGCAGGGGCTGATGCTGCTGGAGCGGACCGACATCGCCACCCGGGGGCCAACCGACCCCGGGGGATGGTCGCTGTTCGCCCAGGCCCAGCGGCTGATGTACGCGGACCGTGACCGGTTCGTCGGCGACGTCGCCGTGCCGGTGAAGGGGCTGCTGAAGCCCGCCTACGTCGACAGCCGCGCCGCCCTGATCGGCGACCGGCTGGGTCCGGCACCGAAGGCCGGGAACCCCGACGGCGCGGGCGTGCGCGGTCCCGATCGCACGGTCGAGCCGGGCGGCACCTCGCACTTCGTCATCGTCGACGCGGCGGGCAACGTGGTGTCGATGACCACCACCGTGGAGAGCATCTTCGGGTCCGGGCGTATGGTCGGCGGGTTTTTCCTGAACAACCAGCTGACCGACTTCAGCTTCTCGCCGAAGGACGCCGACGGCGCCCCGGCGGCCAACGCGGTCGGACCGGGCAAGCGGCCGCGTTCGTCGATGTCGCCGGTGATCGTGCTGGACCGCCAGGGACGGCTGGTGGCTGCGCTCGGCTCGCCCGGCGGCCCGTCGATCATCGCCTATAACCTGAAGGCCCTGGTGGGGCTCCTGGACTGGCGCCTGACGCTGCAGGAGGCGTTCAACCTGCCCAACCTCGTCGCGCGCGGCGATCGCATCTCCAGTGAGCCCGGGCGCTACGCCCCCGGCGTGGTCGAGGGGCTGGCGGCGCTGGGGCTGACGTTCAGCAACACCGGCGGCGAGAATTCCGGCCTGCACGGTGTGGTCGTCACGCCCGAGGGCCTCGTCGGCGCCGCCGATCCGCGCCGCGAGGGCGTGGCGAAGGGCTACTAGGCTTCGCGTCTACCCCGTCGGGGCCGTATCTCAGGCGTCCGTCTTCTTCCGGCGCGCGCGTTTCGGTTTCGCCGGCGCGGCCTCGACCACCCCGGGCAGCGTCAGTTCGAACACTGTGCCCTCGGCGGTCGAGCGGACCAGGGTCAGGTCGCCGCCGTGGGCCTGGGCCAGTTCGCGGGAGATGGCCAGGCCGAGCCCGGTGCCGCCGCGCCGCGCCGAGCCGGAGAACGGCTGGAACAGGTTGGCCATCGCCCGCTCGGGCAGGCCCGGGCCGTTGTCGGACAGGCGCAGGGTGCTGATCCCCGCTTCCCGGGTCAGGGCCGCCTGAACGCGGCCGGCACGCTCGGGGTCCCTGTCCTGGATCGCCTCGCGGGCATTGCGCAGCAGATTGACCAGGATGCGGTGCAGCTGGTCGGCGTCGGCCATGACCGCATCGTCGGGATCGATCAGGGTTTCGAGGCGCACACCGCCTTCGCTCAGGCCCGCGTCCTCTGCGGCGGCCTCGAGGGCCCCGAGTAACGGCGTCGACCGGGCCTCCGGCGCCGCCTCGGCGGACTTGCCGTAGGCCAGCACGTCGGTGGCCAGGGTCACGGCCCGGTCCAGCGCCCGTTCGAGCCGGGGCAGGGCCTGGGCCACCTTGGGGTCGCCGATCTCCGCCAGCCGGTCCGAGGCGATCTGGGCGCTGGTCAGCATGTTGCGCAGGTCGTGATTGATCTTGGCCACGGCTTCGCCGAGTTGCGCCAGCCGTGCGCGGGAGGAGAGGGCGGCCAGCAGGTCGACCTGCATCCGCTCCAGCTCGACCTCGGCGCGGCCGATCTCGTCGCGGCGACGGGAGGGCTTCACCCGGGCGGCCGGGTCGTTCGGGTCTGCCCGGAACCGCTCCATCGCGCGGGTGATCCGCTGCATCGGCTGCACCAGGAAGGCGTTCAGGGCCAGGTAGACGGCCAGACCGGCGAGCAGGGCGACGAACAGGGTCACCAGCATCAGCTGGCCGATATAGCCCAGTAGCGCCTCCCGCAGCGGCGCGTCCGGGGTGACGATCTCGACGAATTCGCCGGAGCGGAAGCGGGGCTCGGCGATCACGCGGACCATCCGGCCTTCACCGCCGAACAGCGTCTGGAACGGCGCCGACATCCAGGTCAGCGGGTTCTGGTTGCGCATGTCGACCAGGTAGGGCGTACGCAGATCGCGCGGGGCTGCGAGGACCAGCCGCCGCATGCCGTCGGTCTGGATCGCCACCGAGACGACGCCGGCCTGTTCCAGCAGCTGCTGACGGACCGGGGCGGTGACCCGGCGGGCCGGGTCGGCCTCGGCGATGGTCGAGGCCAGTTCGGCCGCGCGGATACGGTCGAGCAGCCACTGCTCCTCATAGGCCGCCAGGGTCGCGGGGAAGACGAACAGCGCCGCGCCGGCGACGAACAGGGCTGTGAGGACGAGCAGGCGCGCGGACAGGCCGCCGGGCCAAAGCCAGCGCCGGGTTGGCTGGTTCCGGGGTCCGGTCGTCTCCGTCTGGGGCGGCGGCGCGTCGACCATGGATACGGGTTACTTCACGTCCGACGGCAGGGCAACGCGGCGACCGTTCGCGTGTCGGGCGAAAAGCGCAGGACGGCGCGGCGGTTCGGGCGCGCGACTGCGCACCGATTGGGCTGACCGCGCAATCATCCCGCGCCGACTGCCTCGTTCACGGATGCAAATCCCTCTGCGCGCAACCGGGCGGCCAGATCCTGCTTCACGCGGGTGACCAGTCCCGGTCCCTCGAAGACCATCGCCGAATAGAGCTGAACGGCGCTGGCGCCCGCGCGGATCTTCGCCAGGGCATCCGCGCCCGAGGCGACGCCGCCCGCGCCGATCAGGACCAGGCCTTTGTCGTTGGCGGCATGGAACCGGGCGAGCATGGCGGTCGACAGGGCCATCAGCGGCGGGCCGGACAGTCCGCCGGTCTCGACCTTCTGTGCGTCGCGCAGGGCGCCTGGCCGCGAGACGGTGGTGTTGGAGACGATGATCCCCTGCAGGCCGAACGCGGCGACGGTTTCGACGATGGTCTCGACCTCGCCGTCCTCGAGATCGGGCGCGACCTTGAGGAACACCGGATAGTCGCCGGTCATCGCCCGGCGCGCTTCCGCCAGGCGGCCGAGCAACTCCTCGAGCGCCGCGCGCGTCTGCAGTGCGCGCAGGCCCGGCGTGTTGGGCGAGGAGATGTTGACCGTGAACCAGTCCGCCAGGCCCCAGAGCCGCTGGAGCCCCTGCACGTAGTCGCCGATGCGGTCTTCGGAGTCCTTGTTGGCCCCGATGTTGGCGCCGACCGGCCCGGTCTTGCGGCGACGGGCCAGATGGGTCGCGAAGGCGCCGAGACCGGCGTTGTTGAAGCCCAGGCGGTTGATCACGCCGCGATCCTCGCGGAGTCGAAACAGCCGCGGGCGGGGATTGCCGGCCTGGGGCAGGGGCGTGACCGTGCCGCACTCCACGAACCCGAACCCGGCCCGCAGCATCGCGGTCGGGACCTCGGCGTTCTTGTCGAACCCCGCGGCCAGTCCGATCGGCGAGGCCAGCGGGATACCGGCCAGCGTCGTGGCCAGGATCGGGTCGTCGGGCGTGCGGTCGACGGGACCCAGGCCGAGCCTGAGGCCCAGGATCGTGGCGGTGTGGGCGTCCTCCGGGTCGAGGATATGCAGGGCGCGGGCGAGTGTGTCGTGAATCATGGCCTTCCTCCCCCAATGGGGGGAGGGGGACCAGCCGGAGGCTGGTGGAGAGGGAAGCGCCGGTGGGGGGCGGACGGGCGAGATCGGACCGCAGCCTGTCCGGCCAGCTTCGGCATGCCCCTCTCCACCATGCTCCGCATGGTCCCCCTCTCCCTCGCGGGAGAGGAAAGGCAGTTGGCGCTCACGCTTTCAACCCGGCTAGCACCGGAACCCCGTCTGCATCCAGGTCCACCGGCATGGCCTCTACGGCCAGGGCCGTCGGCAGCGGGCCGTACAGATGTGGAAACAGGTCGCCGCCGCGCGAGGCTTCCCACTTCAGGCCGTCGCCGAGCGCCTCGGCCTCGAACGCCACGGCCACCAGACCCTCGACGCCGGAGAAGTACTTGCGGCCGGTCTCCTGCGCCTGGGCGGCGGTGGAGAAGTGGATGAAGCCGTCGGCGATATCGACGGGCGAGCCGGTGAACACGCCGGCATCGGACGCCGCCAGCCACTCGGGGCGGGTGAGCAGCTTGTAGATCCGCGTCACTCGCCGCCGCCCCCGCCGTGATCGGCGGCGTAGAACAGACCGTCGTAGGACGGGCGCCCGGCGGCATCGAACGTGAAGGCCGCGACCGTGGCGGTGGGGAAGCGGCTTTCAGCCCGCGCGATCAGCGCCGAACCCGCGCCGCCTTCACGCAGCAGACCGATGGTCAGGGCGTGCATGCCGGGATTGTGGCCGACCACCATCACCGTGTCGTGCTCCTCGCCGGCAGCCTCGGCCTCGAACAGGATGCGGCCTGCTTCGGCGTTGTAGAGACCGGGCAGGGTGCGGGTCTGCGCGTTCGGAAACGCGGCGGAGACCTCGCGCCAGGTCTCCTGGGTGCGCCGGGCGGACGAGATCACGCCGATATCGGGAACCAGGCCTTCATCGACCAGCAGGCGGCCCATCAGGGCGGCGTCGGTGAGGCCGCGCTCGGCCAGGGCGCGCGCGAAGTCGCCGGCGGGATTGGACCGTTCGGCCTTGGCGTGGCGCATGAGGATCAGGCGTTTCATCAGCTCCCTCATACCTGCGCGAACCCTGCGCCGGAAGGCGCCGGTTGACACTGACGGCGCGTGGCGGTCCAACGCGCGGCATGACTCTCGAGGTAACGAGTGACATTGCGCAGAACGGCGGCATCTGGCGGTTTCCGGCCGGCCAGCCGCTGCTGCTCGATTCCGGCGCGCGCATCGATGGCCTGGAGGTCGCCTGGGCCAGCTATGGCGCGCTGAACGCCGACAGATCCAATGCGGTCCTGATCTGTCACGCCCTGACGCTCGACCAGCATGTCGCGGCGGTCCATCCGGTGACGGGCAAGCCCGGCTGGTGGACGCGCCTGATCGGTCCGGGCAAGCCGCTCGATCCGGCCCGGCATTTCATCCTCTGCGCCAATGTGGTCGGGGGCTGCCAGGGCACCACCGGCCCCGGCTCGATCAATGCGGCGACGGGACGGCCCTGGGGTCTGACCTTCCCCGTGATCACGATCGCCGACATGGTCCGCGCCCAGGCGATGCTGGTCGAGGCCATGGGTATCGAGACCCTGCAGGCGGTCGTCGGCGGGTCCATGGGCGGCATGCAGGTGCTGCAGTGGGCCGCGGACTATCCCGAGCGGATGTTCAGCGCCGTCTGCGTGGCCTCGGCTGCACGTCACAGCGCCCAGAACATCGCCTTCCACGAGGTCGGACGTCAGGCGATCATGGCCGACCCGGAATGGCGCGGCGGCGACTATGCCCATCACGGCGCCCGGCCTGAAAAGGGGCTGGCCGTCGCGCGGATGGCCGCCCACATCACCTATCTGTCCGAGACGGCGCTGCAGCGGAAGTTCGGCCGCGAGCTGCAGCGGGACGGCCTGAGCTGGGGCTTCGATGCCGACTTCCAGGTGGAGAGCTATCTGCGTCACCAGGGCGCGTCGTTCGTCGACCGCTTCGACGCCAACAGCTACCTCTACATCACCCGGGCGATGGATTACTTCGACCTCGCGGCGACGCATGGCGGTGTGCTGGCCGAGGCGTTCCGCGGGGCCAAGCACATCCGGTTCTGTGTCCTGTCCTTCACCTCCGACTGGCTCTACCCGACGGCCGAGAGCCGGCACATCGTGCGCGCGTTGAACGCCGCCGGCGCCCGGGCCAGCTTTGTCGAGATCGAGAGCGACAAGGGCCATGACGCCTTCCTGCTCGACGAACCGGTGATGGACTCGGCCCTGGCCGGGTTCCTCGATTCCGTCGACGCCGCGCGAGGCCTGAAATGACCGGGGTGCGCGAGGATTTCCGCGAAATTCTGCGGCTGGTGCGGCCCGGCGCACGGGTGCTGGACGTCGGCTGCGGCGGCGGCGAACTGCTCGAACTGCTGGCCCGCGAGAAACAGGCCGACGGCCGGGGTGTCGAGATCAGCCCGCAGGGCGTCTCTGCCTGCCTGGCCCGCGGTCTGGCCGTGATGCAGGGGGACGCGGACCGCGACCTCGACCAGTTTCCGACCGGCGCCTTCGACTACGCCGTCCTGTCCCAGACGCTGCAGGCCACGCGCAATCCGCGCCAGGTGCTCAGCGAACTGCTGCGCATCGCTGACCGGGCCGTCGTCAGCTTCCCCAACTTCGGCCACTGGCGGGTGCGCTGGTCGCTGCTGAGCCGGGGCCGTATGCCGGAGACGCGGTCACTGCCCGAGCCCTGGTGGTCGACGCCCAACATCCACCTCTGCACCCTGGCCGATTTCAACGCGCTGGTGGCCGACCTGGACGTGCGGATCGAGGCCTGCGCGGCGCTGTCGGAAGGCCGTCCAGCGCGGCCGATGAACCCGGACAGCCTGGTCGAGAACTGGCGGGCGGAGGCGGCGCTGTTCCTTCTGGCCCGCCGAAATGCCGACCCCGTGGAACCGGATGCCCCGTCCCGCGATCTCTTTGGTGGATGAAGCTTCGCCTGATGACCTGGAACGTCCACCGCTGTGTGGGCGTGGATCGCAAACTCGACGTTGAACGGGTGGCCGATGTGATCGCCGGCTGCCGGGCCGACGTCGTCGCGCTGCAGGAGCTGGACGTCGGCCGGGCGCGCACGCGCGGCATCGACCAGGCGCACCGGCTGGCCGACCTGCTCAAGATGCGGTCGCATTTTCACCCGGCGATCACGGTTGAGGGCGAGCGCTACGGCGACGCGATCCTGACGGCGCTGCCCGAGCGGCTGGTGAAGGCGGGCGCGCTGCCCGGCCTGCCGAAGATCAGGGCGCTGGAGCCGCGCGGCGCGCTCTGGGTCGCCGTCGACCTCGGCGGCGTCGAGCTGCAGGTGATCAACACCCATCTCGGTCTGATGCCCCGCGAACAGCAGGTCCAGGTCGCTGAACTGCTGGGACAGCGCTGGCTGGGGTCGGAGGCGTTCACGGCGCCGGCGGTGCTGCTCGGCGACTTCAACGCGCTGCCGGTGTCGCAGACCTACCGGATGCTCACTGCCGTACTGCGCGACGCGCAGGACGGACTGGGCAAGGCGGCCACGGCGACCTTTCCCTCCGGCTTCCCGATCCTGCGCATCGATCATGTGTTTCTGGCCGGCGACATCAGGGTCGCCGGCGTTGAGTCACCCTTCGATCCACGGGCGCGAGTGGCGTCGGATCATCTGCCGCTGATCGTGGAGCTTGAGGTGGCGACTCCGGCGCCGTGATCATGACCCGCTGGGCCCGGAGTCGTTGGCGGCGGACCCACGGTCGCCAGGCGTCGGACGCGGCGGTCGGATCGCCAAGGCTCCAGGCGCTGATGAACCGCTCGATTGGTCCAAGCGGTCGGGCCTCGACGGACTTGAGCCGGCGGGGCGACCCGTCGAGCCGGTCGATCGCGGCGGCCAGCCCGCCCGTCTGACGGATGGCGGCCTCCGTCTCCGGCAGGCTTCGGCCCAGATAGTGGGCGATCAGCTGGTTACGGAAGGTCCCGATGGCTTCCCGCGCGTGTGCGCCAGCAGGACCGTCCGCCGCTTCGAAGGCAAGGTCGAGCTCGCTGTCCAGGCCGTTGGACCGGTTGTTCAGATTGGCCGACCCCATCCGCAGGAAGCGGTCGTCGATGATCGTCACCTTCGAATGGACGATGATCGGCCCGCCCGCCCGGGTGAGGGCCGTCAGGGCCCGGAAGCGGCCGTGGACGTCCGCCGCCGTGAGCCTGTCGATGGCCGCGATACGGGCGCTGTCCATGGCCAGCCGGTCGAAGAAACCGGGGCTGGACGCCGGGCCGATCGCCAGAACTTCAGGCCCGTCCGGCTCTGCCAGCCGTCGGGAGAGGGCCTCCACCACCGTCGGTGAGGTCAGATACTGGTTCTCGATGTAGATGGTGCGTCGGGCCGACGCGATCGAGGCGAGGTGAAGCCGCAGACCCTCCCTGATCTCCGGCTGGCCCTGCCACCCGGGCATCGTACGCACAAGACTCACGTTGTGGCCGGTCAGGTCCGGTGTGATGGAGGAAGGCCAGGGCGACTCCACCGAGCAGTCCGCTTCAGGCGCCTCAAGCCGACCACCGCCCGCGCCGGACCAGCGGTCCATGAACAGCCGGGCGCAGTCCTGCGCCACGGGCCCCTCGACCATCACCGAAACGTCGTGGCGCGCCGGATAGCGGTGCAGGTTGGGCAGCCGCCTGCGCGGGTCGAGGTCGCTGTGGGCACAGGTGTCCCACCGGTCGGCGCCGAAGTCCCCGCCGCTGACGAAGGCCAGGCGCCCGTCAATGATCAGGACCTTCTGGTGATGGCAGGCGCTGGCGGGGAGGGTCGGGTCGAGCCGGAACCGGACCCTCGAGCCCATGAATGCGGCCCGCGCCCGCTGCGGCGCAAAGCCCTGCGACGCGTTGAGTGGAAAGGGCATGTCCCAGGCCAGCACCCGCACATCGAGGCCCGGACGGAGCGCCGCCGTGCGCCGCAGCAGCAGGCCCAGCCGGTCGGCTGTCGCCGGATCGCCACTGCGCGTCACGCGATCCGGCTGCAGCCGGGTCAGGGGATCGAACACCCACGCCAGCAGCCAGATCGACCGTCGCGCCCCGGCGATGGCGGCCTTCACTGCAGCGAAGTAGTCGGCGCCATCGACAAGGAACGCCAGCGCGTCGGCCTTCGCCGTCCGCCAGCATGTGTCGCCGTCCCGCAGAATCTCCGCCATGCCGCCCCGTCGCCGTTCGGGGCATCAACGCGCAGGCGTTCCGGCGGCTCCCTATCCCGTGATTGCGGCCGCGCCGGTTTCGCCGGTACGGATGCGCAGAACCTGGTCGAGATCGAGGACGAAGACCTTGCCGTCGCCGATCTTGCCCGTATTGGCCGTGCGGACGATCGCATCGAGCACGGACTGGACGACATCCTCCGGCACGGCGATCTCGAGCTTCACCTTGGGCAGCAGCTTCACTTCGTACTCCGCGCCGCGATAGACCTCGGTCTTGCCCTTCTGGCGGCCGTAGCCACGCACCTCGGTGACGGTCAGACCCGAGGCGCCGGCCTCGGTCACCCCGTCGAGCACCGCGTCCAGACGGCTGGGCTTGATGATGGCGACGATCATTTTCATGGCGGCAGCTCCGGTCAGGCGTAGGCGCGACGTATGGGCAAGCTAGGACTAAACGGGCTCGCCCGCCAAGGGGTCTTGCTGCAATGCGGCATCGGGCGCGCGTCCCGCCGGCGCCGGTGGGGTGGGAACCAGCGTTCCCGGGACAAACACCCTCGCCCGGGCGCGGGCGCCCCGGGGCTTTACGGCGAAGGTCTGTTTGACCGCCTCCATCAGGATCACGCCCGCCAGCGGCGGCCACAGCCAGGCGCCGGCCTGCTCGAATCCTTCCGCCCAGCGCGCGGTCCAGGCGAACGGCGGAGCATAGAGGGCGCGGGTCCAGCCGGACGGCTCCAGGTCCGCATCGCGCAGCACCCGCTCCAGCTGGGTGCGGCTCCACGGCCGACCATGGCCGAACGGAGTGCCCTCGGCGTTGGACCACAGGCCGTTGCGCGCCGCGACCGCGACGATCACCCGGCCCGACGGCGCCAGCACGCGGCAGACCTCGGACATCAAGCCGACGGCGTCATCGGCTTCCTCCAGCGCATGGACGCAGAGCACGCGGTCAAACAGGGCGTTCGTCAGCGGCAGGGCAGTCTCGTGGCCGAGGCAGGCGAGGTTGCGGCCGACCGCGGGCCAGACCTCGACCCCCTGGGTCGCCGGCATCATCGCCACAGTACGCCGGGCCCGCTCGCGGAAGCGTTCGAGGTAGGGTGTCGGGTAGCCGACGCCGAGAATGTCGAGCCCGCGCGGATCGCCCCAGGCCTCGGCCAGCTTGCGGCCGACCATCTCCCGCGCCGCCCGCCCGCGAGCGGAGGCGTAGAAGGCCCTCAGTTCCAGAACGTCGCGGCGCATTCGCGCTCCCGTTTCGAGTCGCTCTCAATGTAGGGTGGCGATGTCCCCGCCGTCACTGCCCGAGGCCGTCATGACTCTCACCGTCCACCAGTTTCCCTGCCTGTCCGACAACTACGGCTTCCTGATCCGCGATGACGCGACCGGCCAGGCGGCCTGCATCGACACGCCGGACGCCGCCGCCATCCTGCGCGAACTGAAGACCCTGGGCTGGACCCTGACCCACATTCTGAACACGCACTGGCACCCGGACCACGCCGGCGGCAACGCGGAGATCAAGGCGGTGACAGGCTGCGAGGTCGTCGGCCCGGCCGAGGTCGA
>CAIOHT010000005.1 GCA_903858185.1 uncultured Caulobacterales bacterium | reverse complement strand
GGCCTGCTCGGCAGTACGGGGACCTACATGTTCCTGGACCGCGAGGAGCGCCGGCGCGCTGTGGCCATCGCCGTAGAGACGCTCGCCTCGACACCGGTGATCGTCGGCATCGGGGCGCTGCGGACCGATGAGGCGCAGCGGCTGGCGAAGGACGCGGCGGCGGAAGGCGCGGCGGGGCTGCTGCTGGCGCCGGTCAGCTACACGCCGCTGATGGACGAGGAGGTCTTCCGGCATTTCGCGACCGTGGCCGAGGCGACCGACACGCCGATCGTGATCTACAACAACCCGTCGACGACCAACTTCACCTTCAGGCCGGCGCTCGTGTCGCGGCTGGCGGACGAGATTCCCAGTGTGGCCGCCATCAAGCTGCCGCTGCCCAAGGGCGACCTGGCCGCCGACCTGAAAGCCTATCGCGAGGCCGCGCCGCGCCTGGCGATCGGCTACAGCGGCGACTGGGGCTGCAAGGACGGTCTGCTGGCCGGCGCCGACGCCTGGTTCAGCGTCGCAGGAGGGATGTTCACGCAGCGCGCCGCCGCCCTGACTGCGGCGGCCCTGCGCGGGGACCGTGTCGAGGCGGACCGGCTGGACGCGGACTTCGCGCCCCTTTGGGACGTGTTCAAGCTCACCGGCGGCATGCGGGCGATGTATGCGGCAGCCAACCATCTCGGTCTGACCGCCGCCCGGCCGCCGTTGCCGGTGCTGCCGCTGGAAGGCGCGATGGGTGCGAAGCTCGTTGCGGCGATCGCCGGCCTCTAGCCCTCGCGCACCCGCACGATCACCGTCTGGCTGGCCACAGCCATCAGCTCGCCGGTCTCGGCGAACAGGTTCATCGCGCCGTGGCCGACACCCGCGTGGATTCCGCTGATGGCGATGTCGACCATCACCCAGCGGGTCGGCACGATCTTCAGGACGCGCAAGGTGTTGTCGAGGCTGTTGCCGCCGGCCCAGACGCCCAGCGCATGGCCGAAGCCGGACGGGACGTAGTCGGCGAACACGGCCAGCAGGGCGGCGTCGACGGGCACGTCCTCGACCGTCCGCAGCCACATCTGCATCCGGCCATCGTCGCTGATCTCGCCCTTGCGATGCTTCAGGTCATAGCGGCCTTCCGGCGCGCGGCGCTCGATGCGGCGGTTGAGATTGTCGCCGTCGTCGGACCACAGCATCACCGGCAGGCAGTCCTCCGGCGGCGGGATGTCCGGCATTCTGGGCCATTGATAGTCGTGCGTGTCGGGCCGGGCGCCGAGGGCGGCCATGACGCTGACCACCTCGGTCTCGCCGACATGGGCGGTGACCCGGGCCTGGGTCGTGTATTTGCCGGCGTTGGAGATCCGGACGTCGAAGTCGACCACCGACGGCGGCCTGGCATAGGAGAGGTACTGCGCGGTGGCCCAGACCACCGGTCGGCCGCAGGTCTGTTCCAGCGCCGAGATCGAGGCCGCAAGGCCGATGCCGCCGTACATGAACAGATGCTCGGGCGGGCCGACGCAGATCGGCGGTGTCAGCGGCATGTGCCAGCGATGCGGATTGTGCGAGGCGCGCAGGTCGAAGAAGGCGGCGGTCATGGCTCGGTGTCTTAGCCCATACGCCGCGCCGGTCACCTGATTTTCGCTGCGTCGCAGCATTCCGGCTGGTAGAACGCCGCGAGCCCAACGGCCACGCCGGAGTCCCCATGGACGCCCTCGCCCGCCCGATCATCCCGCCCGCGCCCTATGTGCACCCGGAGGACCTGTCGACGCCGCGACTGGTGGTGGCGACGCTCAGCAACACGCTGGGCAACTGGTCGAAGAACGCCTTCGACATCCCCTGGGGCCGGCGCAATGTGCTCGGGGTCGACAGCCTGCTGGTCAACGATCCGGCGGCGATCCGCCAGGTGATGCAGACCAACATGACGGCCTATGGTCGGCCGCTGGCGGCGGTGCGCCCGGTGCGTCCGCTGGCCGGCGCGGGGGTGCTGCTGTCGGAGGGGGCCGAGTGGAAGCGCCAGCGCAAGATGCTGGCGCCGGCCTTCACGCCGGGGACGGTCGAGTCGCTGATCCCGCATTTCCACGCCGCCGCCGGCAATCTGGCGGAGCGGCGGGCCGGCCAGCCGCGGGCCAACCTCTCCGACGCCTTCCACCATGCCACGCTCGAGGCGGTGCTGCGCTCGTTGTTCTCGCTGCCGCCGGGCCCGGAACAGACCGAGCTGGCGGCCCTGGTTCGCGACTATGTCGCCACCGCCGGCCGACCCAACTTTCTCGACGGTTTCGCCCCGCGCGAGGAGTCCTTCGCCTTCGCCGGCGGGGCCCGACGCAGGTTCCGGAAGCGCTGGTTCGCGGCCGTCGACCGGATCGTCGCCGCCCGGCGCGCGGGTACCGCCGGCGCCGACCACGTCGACCTGCTCGACCGCCTGCTGGCCGTGCGCGACGCGGAAACCGGCGCGCCGCTGTCCGACGCCGAGGTCCGTGACCAGTGCGCGACCATGCTGTTCGCCGGGTTCGAGACCACCTCGCGGCTGCTGTTCTGGGCGACCTACCTGCTCAGCCTCGACGGCGCCGAACAGACCCGTCTGCGGCAGGAAGTCCGCGCCTTCCCGCCCGAGCGGCTGGCCACCCTGGAGGACCAGCACCACTGGCCGCGCCTGCGGAACGTGCTGCTGGAGGCCATGCGCCTCTATCCGCCGGTGCCGATCATCATGCGCCAGGTGGTGACGCCGGACGTGCTGTGCGGCGAGTCCCTCGGCAAGGGCTGTCTGGTCTGGATCAGTCCCTGGGTGCTGCACCGGCACACGGCCTTCTGGGACAGCCCGACCGCCTTCATGCCCGACCGCTTCGCCGGCAAGCCGACGCCCTGGATCAGCGAGCCCGGCTACATGCCGTTCGGCGGCGGCCCGCGTATCTGCATCGGCGCGGCCTTCGCCCTCGCCGAGGCCTCGATCATCCTGGCGACCGTGCTCGAGCGCTTCGAGCTGTCGATGGAGAGCGACCGCCCGGTGATGCCGGTCGGCGGCGTGACGACCGCGCCGGACCATGAGCCGTGGTTCCGGGTTGAGCGCGTCGGCTGAGACCTTTCCTTCCCCAGCGGGAATCTGCGCATCTGCCGACCCATGGGACGCTTTCACCAAGATACCGCCGTCGCCGAGATCGACGGCGTCCTGACCGCCAATCTCTCGAAGGACTGGGAGATCTGGGGGCCGAACGGGGGCTACGTCGCCGCCATCGCCCTGCGCGCCGCCGGGACCCTGGCGCCTGAAGGGCACCGGCCGGCGAGCTTCTCCTGCCAGTATCTGTCGGTCGGCGCCTTCGGGCCGGCCCAGGCCGAGGTGCGGATGCTCAAGGCCGGGCGGTCAGCAACCTGCATCGCCGTGGAGCTGTCGCAGGCCGGCAAGGCGTTCCTCACCGCCCAGGTCTGGACCACCAACCGCGAGGGCGGGCCGGAGGTCGATGTGACGCCCCGCGTCGGCGCTCCACCCCCGGCCGAGCTCAAGCCGAACGAGCACTACCTGCCCGCCGACGCGCCGAAACATCCCTTCTGGGCCAATTTCGAGACCCGTCCGCTGGTCTGGATCCCCTGGGGCGAGCAGCTCGAGCCGGGCGCGCCGATCCGGCAATGGCAGCGGTTTATCGACTTCGAGGCCGTCGACGTGTTCGCCGACTGCGCCCGCTCGCTGGTGCTGATCGACACCATCCTCTGGCCCGCGCATCGCCGGTCCCAGCCGCCCGAGGCCGACTACATCGCGCCGAGCCTGGACCTCGCCGTCTGGTTCCACGAGCATCCACAAGGGTCGGACTGGCTGCTCGTCGACGCCCGCTCCGAAAAGGCGCACGGCGGCCTGATCCACGGCAGCGGCCAGGTCTGGAGCGAGGACGGCCGTCTGCTCGCCACCGGCAACGGCCAGATGTTGCATACGCCGCGGCGGTAGCCGGGGACATGTACCGAAGGTACGTGTCCCCTACGCCGGCTTGACCCGCTCGAATGCCTTCGCCGCCGCGATGAAGGCCGCCGGGACAGGGACCGGCGTCTGGTCTTCCGGGGTGGCGCAGACGTAGGTGGTGCGGACGTCGCAGATCAGGTCTTCACCCCGGAAGGCGGCGATGCGGAACAGGAAGCTGGTCCGGCCGAACCGCGCCGCCCGCACCCCGAGGGTCAGCATATCGTCGAACCGCGCGGAGGCGCGGAAGTCCGTGTTGGCGTTGACCGCGAAGATGTCGGCCCCGTGCGGCAGCAGGGCTTCCGGATAGGGGAACCCGACCGCCCGCATGTACTCGGTCATCGCGACGTCGGCGTAGGTCAGATAGTGCGGGTTGAACACGATCCCCTGCATGTCGCACTCCGACCACCGCACCCGCAGGGGCATGGTGAAGGTGAAGTCCGACAGGACGGCGGGCGGCTCGCGCTCGGCCATGGTCAGAACCCGTACAGCGCCGCGTATTCCGGATCCTTGGCGGCGATCTGCTTCGCGCAGTCGACCATCACCCGGGCCTGTTTCCAGGTCGCGTCGTCCTGCATCTTGCCGTCGAGCATGACCACGCCGGTGCCGTCGGGCATGCCCTCGAGGATGCGTTTGGCGAAGGCGATCTCGCCGGGGTCAGGGCTGAAGACGCGCTTGGCGATGGCGATCTGGTTCGGGTGCAGGCTCCAGGCCCCGGCGCAGCCGAGCAGGAAGGCGTTGCGGAACTGCTGCTCGCAGGCGTCAGCGTCCGAAATGTCGCCGAACGGGCCGTAGAATGGCTTGATGCCATGGGCGGCGCAGGCATCGACCATCTTCGCGAAGGTGTAGTGCCAGATGTCCTGCTGGGCGCTGAGGCGCGGCTGGCCGTCGTCGCGCGGGTCTTCCATCACCTTGTAGAACGGGTGGCCGCCGCCGACGCGGGTGGTCTTCATCTGGCGGCTGGCGGCGAGGTCGGCCGGGCCCAGGCTGATGCCGTGCATGCGCGGACTGGCGGCGCAGATGGCCTCGACGTTGTTCACGCCCTCGGCGGTTTCCAGGATGGCGTGCAGCAGGATCGGCTTCTTCAGACCGTGCTTCGCCTCGAGGATGGCCAGCATCTGGTCCATGTAGTGGATGTCCCAGGGCCCCTCGACCTTGGGCACCATCATCACGTCCAGCCTGTCGCCGACGCCGGCGACGATGTCCTGCACGTCGTCCAGGTGCCAGGGTGAGTTCAGGCAGTTGATCCGGGTCCAGAGGCCGACGCCGAGCGCCGCGAAGTCGGTGGCGTTGGCCATCTCGATAAAGCCGGCGCGGGCCGCGTCCTTGGCGTCGGCCGGGATGGCGTCTTCAAGGTTGCCGAGGATGACGTCCACCGTCGGCGCGATCTCGGGGACCTTGCCGCGGACCTTTTCCAGGTGGGTCGGGACGAAGTGGATCATCCGCTCGACCCGCACCGGCAGGTCCCGCAGCGGAGCCGGGGCGCCGATGGCCAGAGGCTTGAAAAACCCGCGCGGCGTCTTCATCGGCCTGTTCCCTGTTCGCTGACTGAGGCGAACGGCTGTTTGGAACCGATGCTGCAGTGCGTCAAGCAACCTTAGGCAAGGTCGTCGAGGGTGACGCCCAGCGCCAAAGCGATCAGTTTCAGCGTGTCAATTCCGCCGACCCGCTTCCCGGTCTCGATCTGTGAAAGGTAGGGCCGGGAAAGTCCGGTGGCCTGGGCAAGCGCCTCGAGCGTCATGCCCCGGTGTTTGCGCCACAGCCTCACCAGACTTTCACCTTCGAGCATCGCGTTGACGAAGGCGGCGGGCAGAGCCTCTTCCTCGCCCGACTCCAGAGCGCGAACAGCCTCGTCAAAGGCAACGACGTCAGACGCCAGACCGGCGGCATCCAGAAGCCGATCGTATTCGACACGCGACAGAATGACCATTTCCTCGCCGGACGGACTCTTGAACATCTGAGCGTTCATCCTGTCACACCTCACTCATAGACGCCGCCGCGCGGCCCGACGTTCAGGACCGCCAATACGACCCCGTCGTCCCGGAAAATCACCCGCCAGTCGCCGACCCGGAGCCGAAAACCCTCCCGGCCCTGCAGCTTCACGACGTTGTTCGCCAGGCTCTCGGGATCCGACGCGTATTGCTCGATCTTCGAGACGATCTGGCGCGCCGTATTTGCCGGCATGCTGGCCAGCGCCTTTCGGGCCCGTTTGAGATAGACGACCTCTCTCATCGGACTCGAAGTTAGCATATTGCTACATCGCAGTCTACCGCTGCCGATCTCGCGGCCCGGTGGACGAGTCAGGCCTTCTTCACGAACTCCGTCCGCAGCACCAGGCCGCGCACCTTGTCGACATTGGCCTCGATCTCGTCGGGGTCGCCGGTCAGACGGATCTTCTTCACCAGCGTTCCCCGCTTGAGGGTCACCCCGCCTGAGCCCTTGACCTTCAGATCCTTGATCAGGGTCACGCTGTCGCCGTCCGCGAGGATGGCGCCGTTGGAATCGCGGGTGTCCGACATGATGGAGGTGTCCTGGGGGCTGACTGCCGAGTCGGCAAAGCCCCTACCATGTGTCAGGGCTTTTTCGCGAGCGGATGCCTGGTCCGGACGACCTCGGCGAGGCGCTCGCCGGCGACGTGGGTGTAGATCTGGGTTGTGGCGATGTCGGCATGGCCCAGCAGGGTCTGGACGACGCGCAGATCGGCGCCGCCCTCCAGCAGATGGGTGGCGAAGGCGTGGCGCAGGACGTGCGGGCTGACCCGCGCCGGGTCGATGCCGGCCCCGGCTGCGGCCTCCTCGAGCAGCTGCGAGAACCGCCGGGCCGTCAGCCGCCCTCCCTTGCCCCGCGACGGGAACAGCCAGGGATTGGCGGCGTCGCCCTTGGGGATGAAGGTCTTGCGGACCTCCAGCCAGGCCTTCACAGCGGTCCGCGCGGCGTCGTTCAACGGGGCCAGCCGCTCCTTGCCGCCCTTGCCCTTGACCATCAGGAACGCCGGGTCCCGCGCCAGTGCGGTCAGCGGCAGGGCCAGCAGCTCCGACACCCGCAGGCCGGAGGCGTAGGTGATCTCGATCAGGCAGGCGAGGCGCAGGCCCTGGGCGCCGTCCCTGGCCGAGGCCGCCGCGATCAGCCGCTCGACCTCGTCGCTCGAGAGCACCTTCGGCAGCGGCCGCCCCTGCTTCGGCGCCTCGACGCGGCGTGAGGGGTCGTCCGTCCGCCAGCCCTCGCCGAGCACGAAGCGGTAGAACTGCCGCGCCGTCGCACGACGGCGGGCCGCCGTCGCCGGCGACAGGCCGGCCGCGCCCATGGCGGCGAACCAGGCCTCGATATCCTCCGACGTGGCCGAAGACAGGTCCCGGCCACGCGCCTTCAGGAAGGCGGCGGCCTCGGCCAGATCCTTGCCGTAGGCCGTCAGGGTGTTGCGTGCCGAGGCCCGCTCGACCGCCATCATTTCCAGGAAAGCCTCGGTCCAGCCCTCGCTCATTTCGCCGGGACCAGCAGGCCCTCAATGGCGAAGGCCTGGGCGGCGCCGGTCAGGCCCACGCGGCGCAGGGCGCCGATGATCCGCGCGCGGTCCAGGGCGGTCGGCCCGACAACGCCGGCCTCCGACGCGATGGCCAGCACCAGCAGTGTCGTCTCGCCCTTGAGGCCCAGTCCGGCGGCCCGGTCGAGCGCCAGCAGCAGCATCGGCGAGGCGGCGCTCCTGCCGGCGTCCGCACGCGCCAGCCGCGCCCGGGCCTCGGGACCGGGCTGGCCGCCCATCGCTTCCAGCAGCAGAATCCGGCCGAGCAGAACCGGGCGGACCCTGGGCGTGGCCGCATCGGCCTCGTCCAGCAGGGTGTCGAGCAGCCGGGGCGTGGTGGCGGCGCTGGCGATCAGCGACCGGGCGACGGTGGCCTCCTCGGTCTCGTAGGTCGGCGTGGCGGGCCAGAGCGCTGCGGCCACGGCAGGCGAGGCGCTCGCCCGCGCAGCCTGCAGGTCCAGCGCCAGACGGCGCGACAGGGCGAACTCCAGCCCGTTGCGCAGCGAGGCCGCGCCGGGATCGCCGGCCCCGGCCAGCATCGCGCCCATCAGCCGCGCATAGACCGGATCACGCCCCTTCTCCCCGGCCAGGGTGAAGGTCAGCTGGGCCGCATCGGTCTGCCCGGCCCGCGCCTGGCACCAGGCCCGCAACCGCAGCCAGTATAGCTCGCCCCGTCCGATGGTCAGTTCATCGGAAACGCGGCAGGCGAAGTCGTCCTGACCGGCGATCAGCGCCGCCTCGGCGGCGGCCTGGGCCAGATTTCCGTTGGTGGAAACATTTGGCGCCCGCTCGACGGCGGCCCAGGCCGTGCGGCCATCGCCCACCACCAGCAGCGCCTGCACCCGCGCCGCAGCGACGTCCGGATCACGCCCGGCGCCGTCCGGCCCGGCCACTCCGGCGCCCAGCATGGAGATGGCGAGGGCCGTCGCCGCCGGGCTGAGCGGCTTGCGCCCGACCAGCGGCAGCACCTCGCGCGTGACCTGCGCCGACGTTCCCGCCCAAAGGTCCTGCGGCATCCCGCTCTCGCGGTTGCCCAGCGAGAAATAGTCCGGCGGCGCCAGCGACGAGACCGCCACCTGCGCGGCGGCCGGCGTGGCGAGAAGGGCGATGGCGGCGGCGAACGTCACGATACGCATTCGCCCACCTTAGCACCTCTCTATCCGACCGGCAGTGAGTTCCACTCCTGACTGTAATCGGGGTCAGACCTTCCCCTCCCCCGCCTCCGTCGTGTAAGCCAAGGACGGCCATGACCGCCGACCCCCGCCTTCGCCGCAAGACTATCGCCCTCGTCGGCCTCATGGGCGCGGGCAAGAGCAGTATTGGCCGGCGGCTGTCGGTGGTGCTGGACCTGCCGTTTCGCGATGCGGACAGCGAGGTCGAGGCGGCCGCCGGGCGCACGATTTCCGAAATCTTCGAAAGCTTCGGCGAAGAGGCCTTTCGCGACGGCGAGCGGCGCGTGATCGCCCGGCTGATGGATGAGGGCCCCCATGTGCTGGCGACCGGCGGCGGGGCGTTCGTCAACGACGAGACGCGGGCGCTGATCAAGGCGCGGGCCATCTCGATCTGGCTGAAGGCCGATCTGGAGCTGCTGGCGCGACGCATCGGCCGCAAGGACACCCGCCCGCTGGTCCGCGGCAAGGACCCGTTGGAAGTGCTGACCGCCCTGGCGGCGACCCGCGATCCGCTCTACGCCCAGGCCGACATCGTGGTCGAAACCGGCGACACCCCTCATAATGAAGCCGTCGAGGCCGTTCTGCGCGCCCTGACCACCTATCTGGCCGGAGCCGAGACGTGACCCGCAGCATTCCCGTGGCCCTCGGCGGCCGGGCATATGACGTGGTCGTCGGGCCCGGCCTGATCGACCGCGCCGGCGAACGGATCGCGCCGTTCCTCAAGACGAAGCGCACCGCCATCGTCACCGACAGCAATGTCGGCGAGCACCATGGCGAGCGCCTGTCGGTCTCGCTGGAAAGGGCCGGCGTCAGCGTCGACGTGATCACCGTCCCGGCCGGCGAGGAGAGCAAGAGCTTCGAGGGTCTGGCCGACGTGTCGGACCGGCTGCTGGATCTGCGGCTGGACCGGGGCGATGTGATCGTGGCGTTCGGCGGCGGCGTGGTCGGCGATCTCGCGGGCTTTGCGGCGGCGATCTACAAGCGCGGCATCGACTTCATCCAGGTGCCCACCAGCCTGCTGGCCCAGGTCGACAGCTCGGTCGGCGGCAAGACGGCGATCGACACCCCCCGCGGCAAGAACCTGATCGGCGCCTTCCACCAGCCCAGACTGGTGCTGGCCGACCTCGACGTGCTGGCGACCCTGCCCGCGCGGGAGATGGCCTGCGGCTACGCCGAGGTGATCAAGTACGGCATGCTCGGCGACGC
>CAIOHT010000004.1 GCA_903858185.1 uncultured Caulobacterales bacterium | reverse complement strand
GCCTTCGGCGTCGCGTTCCACCCGTCCGAGATTACCGCGATTGACCGTAGCGGCCGGTCCGTCACGCTGCTGGACGGCGCGACCCTGACCTATGACGTCCTGTCGCTGAACGTCGGCAGCCGGACCGCCGATCCCCTGGAAGTCGCCGCTCAGGCCGACGTCTGGGCGGTGAAGCCGCTGTCCCGCCTGCTGGACTTGCGGGCGCATCTCGAGGCGGACATCGACCGATTCGGCGTCTGCCCCGACATCGTCATTGCGGGGCGCGGACAGGCCGGGCTGGAGGTGGCCGCCGCCCTTGCGGGTCTCTGCGAGCGCCGATCTGTAACCCCGCGGATCACCGTCGTCGGCCCCGCGCTGGACGCACAGGAGCCTGCCACCGCGATCCGGGCGCTGCGCCCGAGCCTTCAGAAGCGAGGCATTGCCGTCGCCGAGGGCGTCGTCGCCGACCGTTGTCCGGGCGTCTGCCGGCTGGACGGGGGGCGGGCGCTGGCCTGTGACGTCCTGGTTCTCGCCACCGGCCTGATCGCGCCCGCGCTTGTCAGGCAGCTTGGCCTTCCGCTCGATCCGCATGGCCGCCTGCTCACCCGCGACACGCTGCAGTCCACCGCCGATGACCGCATCTTCGCGACCGGCGACTGCGCGGTGATCGCCTCCGCCCCGCGCCCCTGCGTGGGTGTGTTCGGCGTCAGGGCGACGCCGGTGCTTGTGCACAATCTCGGGGCGATCGCGCGCGGCCAGCGGTTGAAGCGTTTTCGGCCGCAGGCGAGCTGGCTGTCGATCATGGATCTCGGCGACGGGACCGGGCTGGCGCTGCGCGGCCGCTGGTGGTGGCTGGGGCGGGCGTCCCTTCACCTCAAGCGCAGAATTGACCTGGACTTCATCCGGCGTATGCGCGCGCCGCCTCCCGTCGGTGATAAGCCTGTCCGCTAGGGATTCCGGACGGCCAGTAATGCGGGCGTCGACAAGAACAGTATTGAAGGGAGAACACATGCGCGACGTCACAGGAAAGACAGCCTTCATCACCGGCGGCGCCAGCGGCATCGGCCTGGCTATGGCCGAGGCGTTCGGCGCGGCGGGCATGTCGGTGATGCTCGCCGACATCGAGGAGGCGGCGCTCGCCGAGGCGGTCCGGGGGCTGGAAGAGCGCCAGATCCGCGCCGCCGGCGTGCTCTGCGACGTCGCTCACCGGGCTGCCCTGCAGGCTGCCGCAGAGAAGACGCTCGAGACCTTCGGCAAGGTCCATGTGGTCTGCAACAACGCCGGCGTCGGCGCCGGAGGCCCGGTCGGCGAAGTTGCGGCGGCCGACTGGGACTGGGTGATGGAGGTCAATCTGATGGGCGTGGTCTACGGCATGGAGACCTTCCTGCCGCACCTGCGCGCCCACGGGGAGGGCGGCTATGTGGTCAACACCGCCTCGATGGCCGGCCTGATCTCGCCGCCGGGCATGGAGCCCTACTGCGCCAGCAAGTACGCCGTGGTCGCCATGTCGGAAGGCTGGGGCGCGCAGCTGGCGCCGGAGAACATTGGCGTCGGCGTCCTCTGCCCGGGCTTCGTGAAGACCAGGATCGACCAGTCGCGCCGCAACCGGCCTGACCGGTTCGGAGGGCCGGACTCTCCGGAAAACCTGGTCGCGTCCGAGTTCGTCCAGGGCGGTATCGACCCGGCCCGAGTCGGCCGACGCGTTCTGGAAGCGATCCGCAACGACGAGCGCTACATCTTCACCCATCCGGGCATGCGCGCGGCGGTCCAGGACCGCTTCGCCCGCATCATGACCGGCTTCGACCAGGCCGACGCCAGCCCCGCGCTGCAGGGCCTCGAGGAGCCGGTGTTCCCTGTCGACGGCCTGCGTCCGGCAGACTGACGGCGCTGCGCCGCGAAACAAGGTGCGTCATGGCCCGAACCCGTCGGGCCATGATGCCGGCCTGGGCCAGATTTCGAATGGCTCAGTGCCGGGTCAGTTCCGCCCGGCCGACGACCATGTGGTGCACCTCGTCCGGACCGTCGGCGAAGCGCAGGTGGCGCACGTCGGTGTAGAGCTCGGCCAGCGGCGTCCATTGCGAGATGCCCGTCGCACCGTGGATCTGGATCGCCTGGTCGATGATCGTGCAGACCTTCTCGGGCACCATGGCCTTGACCATGCTGACCCAGATGCGGGCTTCCTGGTTGCCCAGCACGTCCATGGCCTTGGCGGCCTTGAGCACCATCAGCCGCATGGCCTCGATCTCGATGCGGGCGCGGGATACCAGCTCGAGGTTTCCGCCCAGCTGGATCAGCGGCTTGCCGAACGCGACGCGCGTGGTCGCCCGCTTGACCATCAGGTCCAGCGCCCGCTCGGCCTTGCCGATTGAGCGCATGCAGTGGTGGATGCGGCCCGGGCCGAGGCGCACCTGGCTGATCTCGAAGCCGCGGCCCTCGCCCAGCAGGATGTTCTCCTTGGGCACCCGGACGTTGTTGAGTTTGAGGTGCATATGGCCGCGCGGGGCGTGG
>CAIOHT010000003.1 GCA_903858185.1 uncultured Caulobacterales bacterium | reverse complement strand
GTGGCCGAGAGCATCGACGCCCTGGCGGCGGCCTTCACCTTCGGCAAGATGGCCCGCCATCCGGGCCGCTACGACTTCGCCGACCTGGCGCGACTGAACGCGGCAGTGCTGCACGCCATGGACTACAGCGAGGCACACCCGAGGCTGGCGGACCTCGGCGCTGATCTGGGCGAGGCCTTCTGGCTGGCCATCCGCGCCAACCTTGGCCTGTTCTCCGGCGCGTCGAACTGGGCGCGTGTCGTCGGCGGGTCGGTCGAGCCGCTGATCGCTGACGAGGACCGTCCGGTTGTCGAGGCCGCGCGCGACCTGCTGCCGTCCGAGCTGGATGGCGACAGCTGGAGCGCCCTGACTACGGCGGTGAAGGAAAAGACCGGCGCCAAGGGCAAGGGGCTCTTCATGCCGCTGCGCCGGGCGCTGACCGGCCTGGATCACGGCCCGGAGATGGCGCCGCTGCTGCCCCTGATCGGGCGGGAGAAGGCGGCTCGCCGGCTGGCCGGCGAGACCGCCTGACGGCTTCCCGTCTAGGTCAGGTCCGCGACGTCGGGATTGGTCACCGCGCCGGCCAGATCGGCGCCCATCGCGAGAACGGCGGGCACCAGCGCCTCGACCGTGTCCACCGACCGCCAGGAGCTGGCGAATTCCGCCGGCGACAGCTTCTCGCGGATGGTGTGGTGGAACAGTTCGAACAGCGGGTCCCAGAAGCCGCGCGGATTGTAGAACACCACCGGTCTGGCGTGCAGGCCGAGGCGCTGCCACGACAGCAGCTCGACGACCTCTTCCAGCGTGCCGATGCCGCCCGGCAGCACCACGAACGCGTCCGACCGCTCGAACATCATCATCTTGCGCTCGTGCATCGAGGTCACGACGATGGTCTCGACGTCATCGAACGGCTGCTCGCGGCCCTGCAGGAAGTCCGGGATGATGCCCAGCACCCGGCCCTTGGCGTCATGCGCGCCGCGGGCGCTGGCGCCCATCAGGCCGACGCCGCCGCCGCCATAGACGAAGGTCAGGCCCGCCCTGGCGATTTCCGCGCCTACGGCGTAGGCCGAGGACAGGAACGCCGGGTCGGCGTCATTCGACGATCCGCAGTAGACGCAGATGGACTCCACGCGATCAGACGGGCTGGGCATCTCCTGAGGGCTCCGGGGATGAAAAAGGCGCGCTCGCGGGCGCGCCGTGGGACTATGCTCTGCATGATCGGTTTTTGGGGGCAGGGTTGCAAGAGTCGTGTCGGTTCGGTTGAGCGTATTGGCGGGTCTGCTCCCGCTTCTGTCCCTGGGCGCCTGTGGCGAGGGCGGCCGGCCGGCCTCGAAGGCGGAGGCGGCGCGGGCCGACCTTGTCGCCGGCTATGTCATGCCGCCGCGCGTGCTTGCGGCCCGCTTCGGCCGCGGAGGAACAGCGCTGGCGGGACAGGCCGCGCCCGGCGCCCGCGTGCTGCTGGTGGCGCCGGACGGCGGCCAGAAGGAGACCCTCGCCGACCCGGCCGGGAACTGGTTGATCGTCGCCCCGCCGGCCGGAGACCTGCGCCTGTACGGTCTGGCCATGATGGTCGGGGAGCGATCGGTGCAGGCCGAGGGATTCCTCGCGCTGACGCCGGACGGACGGCTGGCGCAGCTTCGGCCCGGGGCGGGCGCGCTGGTCCTGTCGCCGACGTCCCGCCGGCCAGTGATTCTCGCCCTGGACTTCGACCGCGACGGCGCGGCGATGGTCTCCGGTGTCGGAACGGTCAATGCCGAGATCGGTCTTCGACTGGATCGCGCCGCCGCTGGGGGGTCGATGGTCGACCGCCAGGGCCGGTTCAGTTTCACGCTCAGCCGACCGCTCGGCGCGGCCAGCCACGATCTGGAGATATCCGGCGAGGGTGGCGAGGATACCGTGAGGGTGTCCGCCGCGCGGGCCGCTGAACTCCCGGGCCTGTATCGCGCCGCGCGGGTCGCGGGAGCCTGGCGGATCGACTGGCGCACGCCCGGCGGCGGCGTCCAGTCGACACTGCTGTTCGATCACGCCACGGGGACCCGCTGATGCGCGCCCAGGCCGCGCGCGCCCGGCGCGGCGAGCCGTCCGGCGTTCCGGCTGAATCGGCCCAGCCGCCGCGCGCCCGACCCCTCAGGGCCCTCAAGGACCTCGCCAGCCTCGTGCTGCGGTCCAGGGCCCCGGGACTGACCTGGCGACTGACCACGGCGCTGATCCTGACCCTGGCCGGCAAGGTGCTGGGCGTGACCGCGCCGCTGCTGCTCGGCGCGGCGGTCAACCATCTGGCGAAGGGCCAGAGCGCCGGCTTCCAGATCGGCTCGGCCTTCGCCGGCATGGCGCTGGGCTGGGCGCTGATCCGCTTCCTGTCCGCCGCCGCGCCCCAGGCCCGCGACGCCATCGTCACGCCGGTCGCGCAGGCGGCACAGGCCAGGGCGGCCTCGGAGACGTTCGCGCACGCCCTTTCGCTGTCGATGGACTTCCACCAGAGCAAGCGGACAGGATCGCTGTCACGCGTCATCGACCGTGGCGCGCGCTCGATGGACTTCCTGCTGCGGGCGCTGGTGTTCAACCTGGGTCCGACGGTCATCGAGCTGTTCATCGCCGCCGGCGTGCTGGCGGTGACCTACGACTGGCGCTTCGGGGCCGTCGCGGTGGCCACGGTCGCGGTCTATGTCGTGCTGACCTTCTCGTTCTCGGACTGGCGGATCGCGCACCGTCGCGCCCTCAACGAGGCCGACCAGGAAGCCGCCGGCCGGGCCGTCGACGCGCTGATGAACTACGAGACGGTCAAGACCTTCGGGGCCGAAGGCCGCGCGGTCGCCAACTACGAGGTCGCGCTGCGGCAATACAGCGCCGCCCAGATCCTGGCGACCAACTCCCTGACCCTGATGAACACCGCCCAGACCGGGATCATGAGTCTCGGCCTCGGCATCATGGCGGTGATGGCCGGCTATGAGGCCTCCGCCGGGCGGATGGGGCCGGGCGATGTCACCGCCGCTGTCCTGATCATGATCAACCTCTACGGGCCGCTGAACATCCTGGGCTTCGCCTACCGCGAAATCCGGCAGTCATTCATCGACATGGAAGCGATGCTCGACCTGCGCCGGCAGGCGCCGGATGTGGCCGAGGCCGCGGACGCCCGCGACCTGCCGCCGGCCCCGGCGGGGCAGGGTGGGGAAGTGGTGTTCGAGGCTGTGTCCTTCCGCCACGGCGCGCGGTCAGAGGGCATCGCCGACGTCGGCTTCCGCGCTGCGCCGGGCATGACCGTGGCGCTCGTTGGGCCATCCGGCGCGGGCAAGACCACCCTGGTGCGGCTGGCCCTGCGCCTGATCGATCCCCAGTCCGGGCGGATCCTGATCGACGGCGTGGATCTGCGCGAGCTGCGAATGGCCGGTCTGCGGCGCGCGGTGGCGCTGGTGCCCCAGGACGTGGCGCTGTTCAACGACACGCTCGAGGTCAACATCGCGTTCGGACGGCCCGATGCGTCACCGCAGGAGGTGGCTGCGGCGGCGGAGGCGGCTGAACTGTCGACCTTCATCGAGGGGTTGCCCGAGGGCATGGCGACCCGGGTCGGCGAGCGGGGTCTGAAGCTGTCCGGCGGCGAGCGCCAGCGTGTCGGCCTTGCCCGCGCCCTGCTGGCTGACCCGCGGGTGCTGATCCTGGACGAGGCCACCAGCGCGCTGGACTCCCGCACCGAAGCGGCGATCCAGGAAACCCTGCGCAAGGCGCGCAAGGGACGTACGACCCTCGTCGTGGCCCACCGCCTTTCGACCATCGCCGACGCCGACGAGATCCTTGTTCTCAAGCGCGGCCGCATCGTCGAGCGCGGCGCTCATGAGGCGCTCCTGGCGGCGGGCGGCGAGTACGCCACCCTCTGGAAGCGCCAGACGCGGGGCAAATAGGCCCGGGAGCCCTAGGCCTGCGGCGTCGTCGGCGCCGTCCTTACCGCGTCGCCATGGCGGCGGCGGTCGCTCCAGCGCTCGCGGTGACGGACCATCCGGTAGATGTTGCCGAAGCGGCGGGCGAGGGTGCCCGGCGCGGCCAGCGCAGCGGGGGTCAGGAACAGGGTCAGCAGGGT
>CAIOHT010000002.1 GCA_903858185.1 uncultured Caulobacterales bacterium | reverse complement strand
TGTTCGACCGGTCAATCTGAACGCTGATCACGGACGCGACCAACGACGTCCGAGGGAGGGCTCCATGACCAATCTTACCCGCCGCGGCCTGATGGCCGCCTCCGCCGCCGCATCCGCCGCCGCCGCCGCCGCGACGCCGGCCGCCGCCCTCGGCTGGCCCGGCAAGAAGGTCGCGCCGCCCACCGCAGCTGCCTGGACGCCGGACGCGACCACCCTGGCCGGCATGATCCGCAGCAAGGAGATCAGCCCGCTGGAGGCCGTCGAAGCCGCCATCCGGCGGACCGAAGCCCTGCAGCCGACGCTGAACTTCATGGTCAATTCCGACTTCGACCGCGCCATGGACGCCGCGAAGAAGGGAGGTCAGACCGGGCCGTTCGCCGGCGTGCCCTTCCTGGTCAAGGATCTGAACGACTATGCCGGGACGCCGACCCGCAACGGCTCGGCTGGCAGCCTCGGCGCGCCGCCCGCGACCGCCAACGATCCCTGGGTGGACGCCGCCTTGAAGGCGGGCTTCATCGTCATCGGCAAATCGGCCTCGCCCGAGTTCGGCTACCTGCCGACGACCGAGCCCCTCGCCTACGGCCCGACGCGCAATCCCTGGAACACCGGCCGGTCGACCGGCGGCTCGTCCGGCGGCGCGGCCGCGGCCACGGCGGCGGGTGTGGTCACCATGGCCCACGCCAGCGACGGCGGCGGCTCGATCCGCATCCCGGCCTCCTGCTGTGGTCTGTTCGGCTTCAAGCCCTCGCGGGGACGGCTGGCCGGCAGCACGGGCCTGAGGGTCATTGATCTGTCAGTGAGCCACGTCGACAGCCGCTCGGTGCGGGACTCGGCGGCGATGTTCGCGGCAACCGAACGCGCCGACGCCGATGCGCCCTATCGTCCGATCGGCTTCGTGCAGAAGCCCTCGCGCAAGAAGCTGCGCATCGGCGTTCTGAGCGTCAGCGGTAGCGGACGGGAACCGGACGCCGAGGTTCGGGCCGGCCTGGACGGCGCAGTGAAGCTGCTGCAGGCCATGGGCCACAAGGTCAGCGAAGCCGCCTGGCCGATCGACTCGGCCCGCTTCGGCCAGGACTTCCTGACCCTCTGGTCGGCCGGCGCCGCCATGGACATCGCCGCCATGAGCAAGGCCCTGGGCCGGGCGCCGGACACGGCGATGGCCGAGCCCTTCTCGCTCGGCATGGCCGAACTGATCGCCAGCGCGCCGGCGGGCGCCGTCGATGCCGCCATCGGCCGGCTTGCGCAGGACTCAGCGGCCTATGACGCCTGGTTCGCGAAGTTCGACGTCATCGTCTCGCCTGTGCTGACCAAACCGCCCGTACCGCTGGGCTTCGTCTCGGGCGATGTGCCGTTCGCGGAGCTGTCGGCGCGGCTCACCGACTACGTCGGCTACACCCCGCTGCACAACGTCGCCGGCGCCCCTGCCATGAGCGTGCCCCTGCACTGGACGGCCGACGGCTTGCCGGTCGGGGTGCATTTCGCGGCGAAGGCCGGGAACGACGCGATGCTGTTCCAGCTGGCCTATGCTCTCGAGGCGGCCCAGCCGTGGGCAGGGCGGAAGCCGGGGGTCAGCGCCTAGTCAGACAGGGGCATGTACCAAAGGTACGTGTCCCTCAAACCCGACGCTCGATTGGGGGACACGTACCTGCGGTACATGTCCCCTGGCCCCTACTCCGCCTCGAACACCTTCTTCAGCTCGTTCTTCATGATCTTGCCGTTGGCGTTCCGCGGCAGGGTCTCGTGCCAGAACACCACCTTCTTGGGCACCTTGAAGGCCGCCAGGCGGTCGGCGACGAAGGCGCGGAGCTCCTGTTCGGTGGCGGTCGCGCCTTCTTTCAGGGTGACCACGGCGCCCGGCTCTTCGCCGAGCGTCTTGTGCGGGATGCCGACCAGGGCGGCGTCCATCACCGCCGGGTGGTCGTAGAGAACGTTCTCGACCTCGATGCAGTAGATGTTCTCGCCGCCGCGGATCAGCATGTCCTTGGCCCGGTCGATGATGAAGCAGAAGCCTTCCTCATCGAGCCGCGCCAGGTCGCCGGTCTTGACCCAGCCGTCGACGAAGGTCTGGGCCGTCGCTTCGGGCTTGTTCCAGTAGAGCTTCACCACCTGCGGGCCCTTGCACCACAGCTCGCCGACCTCGCCGATCGGAAGCTCCACATGCGGGGCCTCGACGGTCATGATCTTCAGGTCGGTGACCGGCACGGGCGGGCCACAGCTGTCAGGGCGGTGCTCGTAGTCCTCGGCGGAGTTGGACGTTGCGGTAGCGCTCGTCTCGGTCATGCCCCAGCCATTGCCGGCGTGAGATTTTGGCCAGACTTCCTTGATCTTGCGCACCAGTTCGGGCGCCGAGGGCGCGCCGCCGTAGGCCATGCTCTCGATCGAGGAGAGGTCGTACTTCTCGCGGGCCGGATGCTCGATCAGCTGCCAGGCGATGGTCGGCACGCCGCCGGCGCTGGTCAGCCGCTCGCGCTCGATGATCTGCATGGCCAGCTCGGGGTCCCAGCGGCGGATCATCGCCAGCTTGGCGCCGGCGTAGAGGGTCGGGTTGAGCACCGCGAAACAGCCGGTGGCGTGGAAGAACGGCACGCTGAGCAGGCTGCCCTTCTGCGGCAGGGTGGGATCGGGCGCGGGCGGCATCTCGCCGCGACGCAGGAAGGCCCGCGCACCGGCGCAGAGGGCCGAAAAGATGTTGGAGTTGACGTTGCGCTGGGTCGCCAGAGCGCCCTTCGGCTTACCGGTGGTGCCGGAGGTGTAGAAGATCGTCGCGTCGTCGTCCGCCTCGATCGGAACGGTCGGCAGGGGACTGTCAGGCAGGCTGGCCCAGCTGTTGGGGTCGCCGATGGCGTCCTCCAGCTTGCTGACGAACGGATGGGCCACCTCGTCGACCATGCGGCTGACGAAGACGTGCTCCAGGTCCGGGCAGTTGGGGAAATGCTCGGCCAGGCGGTCGAACCGCTCGGCGTCGACGATGCAGACCTTGGTGCCCGAGTCGGTCAGGCCGTACTCCAGCTCCGGCCCGGTCCACCAGGCATTCAGCGGCGTCAGGATCGCGCCCAGGCTCACGCCCGCATAGAAGGCCACAGGCCATTCGGGCAGGTTGCGCATGACGATGGCGACCCGGTCGCCCTTCTTCACGCCCTTGTCGGCCAGGGTCTGGGCAAAGGCCGCCACCGCGCGGTGGAAAGCCTCGAAGCTGACCCGTTCGTCCTCGTGCACGAGGAAGATCTTCTCGCCGTGCGCGCGGCCGATGGTCACCACGTCACGCAGGGTCGGGGGCGCGTTCTTCCAGACCCGGGTCTTGATGCCGCGGATCTCGATCTCTTCCATCTCGGTCGGCATGCCGGGCGCGGTCAGGGCGGCGTAGGCCTGCCGGACGGTCATCGCGGGCCAGGCGGTCTGGGGCTGGGCGGCGTCGGTCATGCAAAACTCCCTGGGACTGGACGGGCGTTCTTGCCGACGCCTCGCGTCGTCAAAAGCACAGGGCGGCGAGGCATGCAAACGCCCGTTTGGGACCGGCCGCCGGCGACCCTCCATGCACTGCGTGCATGGACATGATACCGGGCGCCCGGATTACGCCGGTCGGCGGAAACGGGCACCCTTTGGCCATGACATTCTTTCCGCTTCACACCCGCGCCACGGCCCCCTTCGAGGCCAAGCCGTTCCTCGAGGAAGCCGACCGCTCGATGGGCTATATCCCGCCGCTGCTGGCGCAGATGGCCGAGGCGCCGACCCTGCTGGAAGGCTACGCCAGCCTGTCGGCGACCTTCCGTAAAAGCACCCTGACCCCGCCCGAACAGCAGCTGGTTCTTCTGACGGTGTCGGTCGAGCACGACAGCCCCTACTGCACGCCGGCCCACGCCGTGCGGGCGCGGCAGGCGGCCCTGGCCGAAACGGCGATCGCCGGCGTCCGCGCCGGAACGACGCTGGAAGACGGGCGGCTGGAAGCCCTGCGCGGGTTCACGATCGCGATGGTCCGCGACCGCGGCGTGCTCGCGCAGGGCGTCCTGGAGACCTTCCTCGCCGCCGGCTTCACCCGCGCCAACAGCCTGGAGGTGATCCTGGCGGTCGGTTTCAAGACCCTTTCCAACTATCTCGCCCACGTGGCGCAAACCCCGCCTGATCCAAGACTTGCGGCCGACATCCCGGCCGTCAGCTGTCAGGTCGCCTGAAGGAGCTCCCGATGAAACGCCTGATAATCGCCCTCGCCCTGGCGACCGCCGGCCTGCCCGGCGTCGCCCTCGCCGCCAAGCCGCCGGTCTACACCGCCCCCTTCTCGCAGGTCGCCGCCGGCGGCTACGATGTCGTGGCCTATTTCACCGCCGGTCGACCGGTGAAGGGCGACCCGAAGTTCGCTACCGACTGGAAGGGCGCAAGCTGGCAGTTCTCGTCCGCGGCCAACCTCGCGAAGTTCAAGGCCAGCCCCGCCGCCTACGCCCCGCAATACGGCGGCTACTGCGCCTGGGCCGTGGCCAACGGCTACACCGCCAAGGGGGATCCGCTGCAGTGGAGGATCGTCGGTGGCAAGCTCTACCTGAACTACAACGCCGACGTTCAGTCCAAATGGGTGAAGGACATCCCCGGTTTCATCCGCAAGGGCGACGGCAACTGGCCGACCGTCCTGGGCAAGTGAGATCGTCATGAAACGCTATCTGAAATACGTCCCCGACCTGATGGCCGTCTTCATGGCGGTGATCTTCCTCGACAGTCTGCGCTACAAGTTCACCGACCATCCCAAGACGCAGGAAATCTTCGGCCGGCTCGATGGCTGGGCCGGGACCATCGGCGCGCCGGGCCTGTTCGGGCATACCGGGTTGTTCTCGCAGTACGTCATCGGCTCGATCGAGCTGCTGGCCGCCGGCCTGCTGCTGGTGGGCCTGCACCCCCGGTTCAAGCATCTCCAGGCGGGCGGCGCGCTGGCCGGCCTGCTGGTGATGATGGGCGCGGTCAGCTTCCACCTGTTCACGCCGCTGGGGATCGACCCGAACAACGACGGCGCCGGCCTGTTCGTGGCCGCCTGCACCAACCTGGCCTTCGCGGTCCTGCTGCTGGGCGTATTCCGGCGGGCCGGGCTGGTGGAGTTGGTCCGGCGGGTCTCCGGAATTCCGAAGCCCTTCTGACCACGCCCTTCGCTCATCTCCCGCGAGGGAGAGGAAGGATTCAGGCGACGCTCTGCAACCGCTCCAATGCCGCTTCCAGCTTGGCCTTGGCGGCCTCGGCGTCGGCCAGCTTCTCGCGGTTTTCCTCGATCACCTCTTCCTTGGCCTTGGCCAGGAAGTCCGGGTTGCCGAGCTTCCTGTTGACCCGCTCGATGTCGCTGACGTGGCCGGCGATCTCCTTGGTCAGACGCGCGCGTTCGGCGGCGAGGTCGATGAAGTCGGCGATGGCCAGGGCTGCGGTCGATTCGCCGATCAGGAACGGGACGGAGCCGGCGGGCGCATCGCCCTCGGACACGCTGTCGAGGCGCGCCAAGGTCAGCAGAAGGTCGCGGTGCCGGTCCAGCCGCGCGCGGTTTTCCGCGCCGGCGCCCGAGACGGTCAGCGGGATCCTGGCGCCCGGCGGAACGTTCATCTCGGCGCGGATCGAGCGGATTTCAGTGACCAGATCGATCAGCCAGCCGATCTCGGCCTCCGCGCCGGCGTCGATCCAGCTATGCGGCATGTCCGGCCAACGTTCGGTGATCAGCATGCCGCTGCGTGCAGGGCCACCCTCCTCGGCCGTGCGGGCCCACAGCTCCTCGGTGATGAAGGGCATGACCGGGTGCAACAGGACCAGGATCTGGTCCAGCGTCCAGGCGACCATCGCCCGCGTCTCGGCGCGGGCCGCTTCGTCCGACCCGTTGAGGATCGGCTTGGCCAGCTCCAGGTACCAGTCGCAGAAGACGTTCCAGATGAAGCGGTAGAGGGCCGTCGCGGCGTCGCCGAAGGCCGCGCCCTCGAGGGCGGCTGTCACCTGGGCGGCCGTCTTCACGGTCTCGCCACGGATCCAGCGGTTGATCGTCTGCTGCACGCCGGCGGGGTCGAACCCGTCGACACGGGCGCACTCGTTCATCTGCGTGAAGCGCGTGGCGTTCCAAAGTTTCGTGCCGAAATTACGATACCCTTCAACGCGTTGCTTCGACAGTCTGATGTTCCGCGCCTGCCCGGACATCGCCGTCAGGGCCAGCCGCATCGCGTCGCAGCCGTACTCGTCGATCAGGTCGAGGGGATCAATGACGTTGCCCTTGCTCTTCGACATCTTCTGCCCCTTCTCGTCGAGAACGAGGGCGTTGATGACGACCCGCTTGAACGGAACCTCGCCGGTGAAGTGCAGGCCCATCATCATCATCCGGGCGACCCAGAAGAAGATGATGTCGAAGCCGGTGACGAGGGTGTGGGTCGGATAGAACCGCTCCAGATCGGCGGTCTTCTCCGGCCAGCCGAGGGTGGAGAACGGCCACAGGCCGGACGAGAACCAGGTGTCGAGGACGTCCTCGTCCTGCACCAGCGCCTTGCCGCCGGCGGCCGCGACGGCCTCCGCCTCGGTTTCCGCCACATAGACATTGCCATCGGCGTCATACCAGGCCGGGATCCTGTGGCCCCACCAGAGCTGGCGGCTGAGGCACCAGGGCTGGATGTTCCGCATCCACTCGAAATAGGTCTTGTCCCAGTTCGCGGGCTCGAAGACCGTCGCGCCCTCCTCGACCGCCTTGATGGCGGGGATGGCGAGGGTCTCGGCGTCGACGTACCACTGGTCCGTCAGCCAGGGCTCGATGACCACGCCGGAGCGGTCGCCGTGCGGGACCATGTGGCGGGTCTTCTCGATGCTCTTCAGAAGCTCAAGCTGTTCAAAGGCTTCGATGATCATCTTGCGGGCGACGAAGCGGTCGTGACCCCGGTAGGCCTCCGGCGCGTTCTCGTTGATCCTGCCGAAGGCGTCGAGAATGTTGATCGCTTCCAGCCCGTGGCGCTTGCCGACCTGGAAGTCGTTGAAGTCATGCGCCGGGGTGATCTTGACCGCGCCCGAGCCCTTGGTCGGATCGGCGTAGTCGTCGGCGACGATCGGGATCGAGCGGCCGACGACCGGCAGTTTCACCGTCTTGCCAATCAGGCCCTTGTAGCGCTCGTCGTCCGGGTGAACCGCGACGGCCGTATCGCCCAGCATGGTCTCGGGCCGGGTGGTGGCGACCACGATGTAGTCGCGCGTCTCCCATTCGGTGGCCTTGCCGTCCTCGTCGAACGCGACCGGGTACGGGTAGGTGACGCCGTTCTCCAGCGGATAGGCGAAGTGCCAGTAGGCGCCGTCGACCTCCTTCTGCTCGACTTCGAGGTCGGAGATGGCGGTCTGGAAGTGCGGATCCCAGTTCACCAGCCGCTTGTCGCGATAGATCAGCCCCTGGCGGTGCAGATCGACGAACACCTTGCGCACGGCGGCCGAGAGGCCCTCGTCCAGGGTGAAGCGCTCGCGCGACCAGTCGCAACTGGCGCCCAGGCGACGCAGCTGGTTCTGGATTGTGCCGCTGCTCTCGGCCTTCCATTCCCAGACCTTGGCGACAAAGGCGTCGCGGCCCATGTCGCGGCGCCCGACGTTGCCGGCGGCGGCCAGCTGGCGCTCGACAACCATCTGGGTGGCGATGCCCGCATGGTCGGTTCCCGGCAGCCACAGGGCCGCCTTGCCGCGCATACGCTGGAAACGGATCAGCACGTCCTGCAGGGTGTTGTTCAGCGCATGGCCGATGTGCAGGCTGCCGGTGACGTTGGGCGGCGGGATGACGATGCTGAACGGTTCGGCGGCCGGATCGCTGGTCGGGGCGAACGCGCCTGACTCCTCCCAGGCCTTGTAAAGGCGCGGTTCAACGGTCTGGGGATCGAAGGTCTTGTCGAGCATGGGAAGATTCACGAACGAAAACGGCGGCGCGCTGGCTGCGGCCGCCGGTCTCTATCAGGGGTGATCGGGATCGCGAAGCGGCCAGGCGTCGCTCCGGCTGAAGAGCGCGTCCTATCTGGAGAGCTTGTCGCGTACGATCTGCTCGACGAGACGGGGCAGGTTCTGGTCGGCCCATTCATTGAGCTTGGGCTCGAGAATGCTTCGGACCAGTTCCTCGATGGTCGTGCCGCCCGAGATCGAGGCGGCGCCCATGGTGTAGCTGGGAGCCGGAGCCGGCGCCGGTTCGGGCGCGGCGGCGAAGACTGGCTCGGGTTCCGGTTCGGGCTCGGGTTCCCAGACGGGCTCGGGCGCGGCCTTCGCCGGGCTGTAGACGTCAAGGTCGCCGACCGTCTCGAACGCGCCGGCGTCGACGGTCTCGGTCAGTTCGAGAACGTCATCGTCTTCGGGCTCGACCGGCGCGGGCGCAGGCGCGCTCATCACGACAGCCGGCGCCTCGACCGGCGCGGCAGCCTCGGCGGCCGGCGGGGCATCGTCCTCGGAGATAATTCGCCGGATGGAGGCGAGAATCTCCTCCATCGTCGGTTCCTGGGCGGTCTGTTCGGACATGATCGAGCCGTACCTGCGAGAGGCGATTCCAATGGCCTAGCGTAAGCACGCGCCGCCGCTCGTGCAAACGGCGAACACGCGCTTTTGCTCAGGCTTTTGATGCGTCGTGGTTAATTCGAGGTCGCGACGGGCGTATCGACCGACCCGGCGGCCGGCGCAGCCGGTGTCGGGAACGAAGCCACACCGTCGATGAAGCCCAGAACCGGCTCCCAGGGCGTCCAGCCCAGCTTGTGGCTGAACTTCCGGCCATTGGCCGTCACGTCGTACTGTTCGACGCCCGGAACCAGATAGCGCGCCTCCAGCTTGCCCATGGCGGACAGCAGAACGGTCGCGGCGACGTATTCCTCACGACGGGCATTGACCAGCGACAGCTCGGCGCTGCGCAGCTCCTGCTCGGCATTGAGCACGTCCAGCGTGGTCCGCAGGCCGACCTGGGCTTCCTGACGAACCCCCTCGAACGCGATTCGGGCCGCCCGCACCTGCTCTTCGTTGGCGGACAGATTGGCGCGCGCGCCGATCAGGCTGTTCCAGGCCTGGGAGACTGTGCGGAGCACGCCACGGCGGGTTTCCTCGATGGCCTGGCGGTCGGCGCTGTTGCGTTCCTCCGCAGCCCGCACCTGCGAGCTGATCAGGCCGCCGGTGAACAGCGGCACACTGACCGAGACCCGGCCGCTGACGCTGCGCTGGTAGTCGTCAAAAGCCCCGCCCGCGCCCGTGGGCGGAATGAAGGACTGGCGGGCGGTCGAGCCGCTGAAGCCCAGCGAGCCCGTCGCCGTCACGGTCGGCAGACGCGAGGACCGGGCGATCGTGATCCGCGAGGCGCTGGCGCGCTCGGCGTACTGGGCCGCGAGAATTTCGGCATTGTTCTGCTCGGCGCTGTCGAACGCGTCCTCGATGGCCGGCGGCAGGAAGGTCTCCAGCGACGGCTCGGGCTCGAGGTCGCCGGGGTTCTGACCGACGACCGCGGCGTAGGAGGCGCGGCTGATCGCCAGCTGGGCCTGGGCCGAAGCCAGCGAGGCCTTCGAGGCGGCCAGGCGGGCTTCGGCCTGGGCGACGTCGGTGCGGGTGATTTCGCCGACCTCGAAGCGGGCGCGGGCCTCGTCGAGCTGGCGCTGCAGCACGGCGACGTTTTCCTGACTGATTCGCAGGCGCTCCTGATCGCGGCGGACGTCGACGTAGGCGGTGATCACCTGCTGGATGACGCCGGCTTCGACACTGCGCAGACCCTCACGGCCGGTCAGGATGTCGGCCTCGGCGGCGTTGATCTGGGAGGCGACGCGGCCGCCGGTGTAGATCGGCTGGCTGACGGAAAGACCGGCGCTGCTGGCCCGCGCGGCGTCTCCATCGTCCTGCCCGTCCGAAGCCGAGGCGCTGGCAGAGGCGTCAATCTGGGGACGAAATCCGGTCCGCGCCTGGACGATGCTCTCGTCCAGCGCGCGCTGCGAGGCGCGCTGGCCCTGCAGGGTCGGATTGGTCTGGTAGGCCAGCGCGATAGCGTCGGCGAGCGTTTCCGCGGACGCCAGCGAGGCGCCCCCGGCCATCAGACCGAAACTGCAAACGGCGGCGAGAAGGCCCGCACGACGACTCTTCAACATGAATAATCCCCAAGGACACGCCAACCGGACGCGCCTTATATGATCGCCTGTAATGTCCGCCGCCAGTGGCGACCAGTTAAGCTTTTTTCACATGCCCTTTGCGGGCTTGTTTCACACTGTGCCGATTAGAAGGCAAAACCGTGAACGGGCTCGAAACCCGAAAGGTAGGGCGGCGCCGCGTCGAAGGAAGCCCGGCCCCCGACACCGTCGTCTGTCCGGACGTAGACGCAGGCCTTGCCCATCGGGCCGCTGCGCTCGACCACGCCGAGCCGCCCGCCCGGCGCCAGGGCGGCCTTCCAGCCCTCCGGCGCGCGTGCGACAGAGCCTTCGCTGACGACCAGATCGAAGGGGCCGGCCGGCGGCGTGGCGAGGTCACCCTCGTCCAGCCGCGACACGATGACACCCATTGCCTCGAGAACGGCTGCGGCATAGGGGGCCGCGATGGCCAGGGCCGTCTCGCCCGCGCGGGGCTGGAGCGCCTGCAGCAGCTTGGCCGCATCGCGCGGCCGCATCAGCCAGCGTCCCGGCGCGTACTCGACCTCGGCGTCGGCGTAGGCCGCAAAGGCCCTGGTCGCCGGCAAGAGCGTTTCGCGCGCCACCCCGCGGATGGCGTCCTGCAGGGCCAGGTCGGTAACGTCTGAGGGACGGACCTGGCTTTCGACCATGTTCAGCCGGGCGGCGGCGAAATCGGCGCTCATGCGGGTTCTCTGGCGACTTGAAAGATAACTCTACAGCCGCGGCTTATAGGTCCGCCGGTAACGGGAACGCAATGCGAGCGTGGGAGACCATTGTAAGCGTCCGCCGCCTCTGGTAGCGAAGCCCCCCTTTCCGGCGCGTCCGCCCGCGCCGGGGATGATGAAGACAAGGCCCGGTGGCGGAGTGGTTACGCAGAGGACTGCAAATCCTTGCACCCCGGTTCGATTCCGGGCCGGGCCTCCATTCTTCCGCCTCGTTCAACGCAGTTTCCCCTTTCAAGACCATGACGCGGGACGCCGGACGCGCGCCTCAGCCCCTGGGTGGCGCGGGCAGATCGTCGATCCAGTCCGCCAGGACCCGTGTCAGCTCCGGATTGAACGGCTGCGGCGGCAGGGTCCCTCCGGCGGCGCGGGCCGCGTCGCGGGCGCTGTCGCGGGCGCCGTCGAGGCCGAAGCCATGGCCGGTGCGGGCCAGCATGACGAAGCGGCCGGTCCCGGGGCGGTAGTGGTTGACCACCTCGGCGATCAGCCGGTGATCCCGGTCGTCGATCGCCGCGAAGTCGGCCTCGCCGTAGACCGCCAGCACGGGCGCACGCGAATCGCGCCAGGCGGCCGTCAGCGGCTGTTGCGCGATCTGCCGCCAGTAGGCCGCCGAGCGCCCGAGGATCTGCTCCTCGCCATCCCACTCCAGAACCGCGCGAAGCAGTTCGGCCTGCTCCGGATTGTCCGCGGCGATCTGGCGCAGCGGGACGCTCTCGTTGAAGATCCGGTCCAGCAGCGGGCGCATGGCCTCGCCGAGGGTCGCCAGTTCGACCGGGTCGGCGCCGGCGCTATAGAAGCCCTGCACCCGGAATACGTCCTGCATGTAGTCGCGCCAGCTACGCAGGACCGTGCCGTAGACCGCCACGCCGCGGACCGGATCGCCTTCCGCGGCGAGCAACGGCGCCTCGAGTCCGCCCATCGAATGCCCAAGCAGAACCACGCGCCCCGGTGCGACGCCATGCTCGCGCGTCAGGGCCGCCAGGCCGGCGCGAAACGCGTCCAGTTCGGTGGCGAAGTCGCTCTGCAGGCAGGTCGGGCCGCCCTGGCTGTCCCCCATGCCTGGCTTCTCGACCCGGTAGGTCGCGATCCCGCGATCGGCCAGGCCCTGGATCAGCGCGCGGTAGGCGTGGTCCGGCGTCGGGCCCTCCATCGTCGCGCAGTAGTAGCCCTGGATCAGAAACACTACGGGGCCATCGGCCTTCGCCCCGGCCGGGGTGACGAGGATGTCGCGCAGCAGGCCGCCCCTGAACGGGACGGCGCCGTATCGGGCCGTCGCGCCCCGGTAGGTCTCCTGGGGACGCGCGACCGCCGCGGCCGCCCCGCGGGCCGAAGCGCCATCCCGCAGGTAGGCGATGTCTACCGCCTCGCCGGCGCGGAGCTTGCCGGCCTGGACGACGAGCGCCTGGTGATCGGCCACCGCCGCACCATTGAGGCGGGTCACGACATCACCCGGTTGCAGTCCTGCCTTCGCCGCCGTCGACCCCGGCGCGACAGACAGGACGCGGGCCCCGCCCTCGCCCGTCTCGACGGCGACGCCCAGGGCCGCCCGCCGCGCCAGCTCCGGTCGGGGCCCCGCCGATGCCGCGCCCGCGCAGGCCATCAGGGCGGCGCTCGCCGCCGCGATCATCATCCAGTGTCGTGTCATCTGTCCCGCCCCGGTTCAGCGGACGGCTAGGCGCCCACTTTCCAATCCCGATGACGATCTGGACGTCGAATTGTGGCGTTCGCTGGACAGGGCCAGCCGCCAAGCCGCTGAAAACACGCGTCTTTGGCTGAATTATTTGCAATGAATCGCGCGATCCGCACCGGACCGTCAGCGGGGCGGCGGCGTCTCCAGCGATTTCAGATAGGCGATCAGACCATCGACCTCGTCCGGGGCGAAGGCGCGCGACGGCATCGCCTCATGACCGACCATGATTCCCTCGGCGAGCGCTTCTGCGAGATCAGCGACGTCGAACCGGCGATGCAGGTCGCGCCATCGCGGCGCGCCTTCGAACGGGCTTTCCCCGTCCAGGCCGATGGCGTGGCAGGACGAGCATTCCTGGTCGGCGATGACCCGGCCCCGTTCGACGGGCGTCACAACCTGCGGCGCGACCTGCGCGTGGGGGGCCGGAGCCTGGCCAAGGAGCGCCGCCAGCGCGATGGCGGACAACAGGCCTCTGAAGACGATTCGGCGACGGGTCATGACGGGATCCTGCACAGGGCCCAGTCTCGTCCGCGCCGTGGCGACGCGCCTTGATCCGAGTCAAATCCCGGGCCGACGGTCGTTAACCCCCGATTCACCATGCGGGCGCACCCTTCGCGTGTCTTCCATGAAGACACCCCACCATCACCGACTTTGAACAGCCCGGCCTCACCCGCCGGGCTTTTTTTCGTTCCCGCCACGGATGCAAGGCGCTTGCGCGCCCTGCGCGCCAAAGCTATAGCCCCCGCTCTTCCTGAGATGCGTGATCCGCGGTAGCTCAGTGGTAGAGCAGCCGACTGTTAATCGGCTGGTCGTAGGTTCGAATCCTACCCGCGGAGCCATCTTCCAGGGACCCTTCCCCCAGACGCTACTGCAGCCGCCGCGCCGCGCTGTCGCCCGCCTCGATCGCCAGGATACAGGCGATGATGTCGTCCCATTGCGCCAGGCCCGCGACGTCGCCGAGCGCGGCCAGTTCGGCGGCGCGCATGATCGCCATGACCTCCGCGTCCTCGCCGTACTGACCGATCAGGGCCAGGGCGGTCGTGCGGGTGGCGTCTGACCAGGCTTTGGGAACGCTCATGGAGCCTCGCTGCGGTTGTCACTCGCGAGTTAGGCCGGGGCCGGACGGCGTCAATCGAGGCGCGACCCTCAGTCCCTGGGCTTGAGATCCGGCCGGGAGGCCAGGAAGGCGGCCTTCTCGGCGGGGGTGAGCACCTTGCCGGGCTTGCGGCGCGAGACCTTGGGCGTCGGCGGGGCAAAGGTCCCGGGCGGCGGCGGCGGCGCCTTGAGGTCGGAGAATCTCTTGATCGGCGGTTTCATCGCGGCCCCCGGCGGCGCTTCACGCCCGGAACGACGGGCGAGTCCCTTCATGGCAGGTTCCGGCGACATTCCCAAAGCGCGGTTGACGCCGGCTTGGCCTTTGGCGCGGAGGGCGCCACCCTCGACCGGCCACGACCGCGCCTGCCTTCAGACCTGCCGCTGGCGGTAAAGCCCCCACAGGGGACATGTACCGAAGGTACGTGTCCCCCAGACCAGCAGCACGATTGCGGGACAGGTACCTTCGGTACATGTCCCCGGCGGACCTAATCCACCGCCACCGTGTAGTTCAGCGCCAGGCGACCGCCGTCGGGATAAATCGTCTGGCCGGTCATGTAGCTGGCGTCGTCGCTGGCGAGGAACACCGCCACGCGGCCAATCTCGCGTGGCTCGCCAATTCGCTTGAGGGGCGTCCGCGCCAGCACGCCGCGCTTGGCGGCCTCATCCTTGAACACGCCCTTGAGAATTTCGGTGGCGATGGTGCCCGGGCCGATGGCGTTCACGCGGATGCCGTGTTCGGCCAGGCCCAGCGCCATGGTCTTGGTCAGCTGGTTGATCGCGCCCTTGGAGGTCACGTACGGAACCTGGCCGGGGATCGCGAGCACGGCGTTGACCGAGCTCATGTTGATGATCACGCCGGGCTGCCCGGCCGCGACCAGCGCCTGGGCCACAGCCTGGCCGATGACGAACACGGCGCGGACGTTGACCGCCATGACCGCGTCGAAATCCTCTAGCGTGGTGGTCAGGATGTCGCCGGGCCGCAGGATGCCAGCGTTGTTGACCAGCACGTCGATGACGCCCAGCGCCGCCCCGGCCCTCGCGACCGCAGCACGCGCGGCGTCCGCGTCGGCGACGTCGCAGGCAATGCCGATCGCCTTGCGGCCCGTCTCGGCGGCAATGGCCTCCGCGGCGGCGAGGACGCCGGCTTCGTCGCGGTCGAGCAGCGCCACGTCGGCCCCCTCGCGCGCCATCTCCTGCGCGCAAGCCAGTCCGATACCCTGGGCGGCGCCGGTGACCAGCGCCCTGCGACCGGCGAGCTTCATCACCAGACGCCCGTGTTCGGCATCGAGGCCCAGGGCTCGGCAGGCGGCAGGTTCGGGCCCTTCTGCAGCAGCTCGATGGAGATGTTGTCGGGCGAGCGGATGAAGGCCATGTGGCCGTCGCGCGGCGGACGGTTGATCGTCACCCCGCCGTCCAGCAGGCGCTGGCAGGTCGCGTAGATGTCGTCGACCGCATAGGCCAGATGGCCGAAGTTCCGCCCGCCCTGATAGTCCTCGGTATCCCAGTTGTACGTCAGCTCGATCGTGGGCGCGCGCTTCTCGCGGGCAGCCTCGACGTCGTCCGGCGCGGCGAGGAACACCAGGCTGAACCGGCCCGCCTCGACATCGACGCGCGAAACCTGCGCCAGACCCAGCTTGTTCACATAGAAATCCAGCGAGGCGTCGAGATCCTTCACCCGGACCATGGTGTGCAGATAGTGCATGAGCGGACTCCTCAGGTGACGGTCGCGCGGACCTTGAACGCCGGGTCGTCATAGGCGCGCGTGCCGACGACTTCCACCAGCAGATCGGCGGCCGCAGCGACCTCCGCGAAGGAAAGCGGCAGCGGCGAGAGCCCGAAGCGCATGACGTCCGGCGCCCGGAAGTCCCCGATTACGCCGCGCGCGATCAGGGCCTGGACGATGGCGTAGGCCTCCGGGTGCCGGAAGGCCACATGTCCGCCGCGCGCCGCGCCGTCAGCCGGGCTGATCAGCTCGAGGACGTCACCCACACGGGCGATGAACAGGTCGCCGAGCGCCCGCGCCTTGGCCGCGATGGCTGATGCGCCGGCCCGCGCCGACAGGGCGACGCCGCCCTCCAGCGCTGCAAGACTGAGGATCGGCGGGGTGCCGCAGGCGAAACGCTCGATACCGGGCGCCGGCTGGTAGTCGTCGACGAAGGCGAACGGCGCCGCATGGCCCATCCACCCTGACAGGGGCGAGACCAGCGCACCCTGATGCCGCTCCGCGACAAACAGGAACGCCGGCGCGCCGGGCCCCCCGTTGAGGTATTTGTAGCCGCAGCCCACGGCCAGATCGGCGCCGCAGCCGTTCAGATCAACATCGATGATCCCGCCGCTATGGCTCAGGTCCCAGATGACCAGCGCGCCGACGGCGTGGGCCGCGCGGGTCAGCCGCGCCATGTCGCGCACCGCGGCGGTCTTGTAATGGACGTGGCAGAGGACCAGGACGCCGACGTCTTCGGTCAGGGAGGCCTCGATGTCGGCGGCCTCGCGCAGCTCCAGACGGCGACCGCCGCCAAGCGTGCGGGCCACGCCCTCGAGCATGTAGAGATCGGTCGGGAAATCCCCGGGCTCGCTGAGGATCACCGACCGGCCCGGACGCGCCTGCATCGCCGCCACGGCCAGCTTGTAGAGGTTGGCGGAGGTGGAATCGGCGACGAGCACCTCGCCGGGCTTCGCGCCGACAAGACCGGCCAGCTGATCGCCGATCCGCCGGGTGGCGCCGATCCAGTCATGGCTGTTCCAGCCCCGCACAAGGCTCTCGCCCCACTCCCGCCCGATGACCCGGACCATCCGGTCGCGCGTGGCGAGCGGCAGCGGTCCCAGGGAATTGCCACACAGGTAGGTCAGCCCCTCCTGCCGCTGGAAGGCGGCGCGATACGGGGCCAGCGGATCCTGGGCGTCGAGGCGGTGCGGTTCCGGGCCGGCGGTCATTCCTGCCTTATCGTTCGCGACCGGGCCGGAAACCAGCCCACAAAAACGGAACATTTCCGGAATTTCATTTGCGGGCCACTCGCAAAATCAGCATATGGACACTGTTCAGATAGGCTCCCGGGGATGGGTTTACGGACGCGCCTGGGCGCGCCCGACCACGGGTTGCGCTCCGGGGTCGTAGATGAAGATCAAGCAGTCTTACCTGTTCGCCGGCGGAATCGCCGCGGCTGTCGCCCTGTTCTTCATCGTCGGCGACATCGTGGGGATGTTCAGCAAGGACGACAAGAAGGCCGCGTCTGAGGCAGCCGCGCCCAAGGGGCCGACCGTGCCGCTTGTCCAGGTGGCGATGATCCCCGAGGCGCAGCGCGCCTACATCGTCAGCGTCCGCGGTCGCACCGAGGCCAACAAGACGGTCATCGTCCGCGCCGAAACGGCTGGTCCTGTCGCCGCCACGCCGGCGCGCGAAGGCTCGTTCGTCGTGCGCGGGACCGTGCTCTGCCGCATTTCCACTGACGCCCGTCAGGCCAGCCTCGACCAGGCCCGCGCCCTGCTGCGCACCCGCCAGCTGGAGAAGGAAGCCTCCGACCGGCTGGCCGCCCAGGGTTATCGTTCGCAGACCCAGGTGCTGCAGGCCCAGGCCAACCTCGACGGCGCCACCGCCCAGGTGCGCCAGGCCCAGGTGCTGCTCGACCAGGTCAACATCCGCGCACCGTTCAGCGGCGTGTTCGACCGCCGCGAAGCCGAGGTCGGGACCTATCTCGCGCCGGGCGGCGCCTGTGGCACGATGATCCAGCTGGATCCGCTGGTGATCGTCACCGACGTCGCCGAGCGTGACGTCAGCGGCATTCGTGTCGGCGCCGCGGCCACGGCCACCCTGGTGTCCGGCGAGATTCTGTCCGGACGGGTCCGGCTGGTGGCGCGCGACGCCGATCCGGCCACCCGCACCTATCGCATCGAGATCGAGGCGCCCAATGCCGGCGGCCGGTCGCGCTCGGGCCTGTCCGCCCAGGTGCAGATCACAACCGGCGCCGGCCCGGCTCATCTGGTTCCGACCACGGCGCTGGTGCTCGACTCCGCCGGCCGGCAGGGCATCCGCTACCTCATCGAGGGCGACCGCGTCGCCTTCGTCGCGGTGACCGTGCTCGAAGAGACCCCCGATGGCGTCTGGGTCACCGGCCTGCGCGGCGACGCGCGGGTGATCACGGCCGGCCAGTCCTACGTGTCCGAAGGCCAGAAGGTTCGCGTCCCGGCCAGGTAGCCGGAGCGTATCCAGGGGAAGCGAACAGATGAGCGACGCCCAGCACGACGCCCCGGCCGCCAAACGCGGCCTGATGGATGGCCTGATCGACGGGGCGATCCTGCGGCGCAAGGTCGTGCTTGGCATCGCGGCCATCGCGACCTTCTTCGGCCTGATCACCTATCTGAACCTGCCGCGGGAATCCGAACCGGACATCACGGTGCCGTTCGTGATGATCCAGGTGCCCTACCCCGGCGTCTCGCCGGAGGACTCCGAGCGCCTGCTGGTGCGCCCGCTGGAGCGAGAGCTTCAGTCCCTCGAGGGGCTGAAGGAAATGAACGGCGTCGCGATGCAGAACGCGGCGATGATTTACCTCGAGTTCGAGGTAAGTTTCAACAAAGACAAGGTCTTGCAGGACGTCCGCGCGAAGGTCGACATGGCCCGCGGCCGGTTCCCGCCTGACGCGGAGGAGCCGTTCATCCAGGAGGCCAACGTCAGCGACGATCCCTTCATCGGGATCATGCTGTTCGGCCCGGCGCCTGAGCGGACCCTCTACCAGACCGCGCGTGAACTCCAGGACCGCTACGAGGCCCTGCCCGGCGTGCTGCGCACCGAGCTGAGCGGCGGCCGTGAAGAGTTCATGGAAGTGACCATCGACCCGGCCCGGATGGAGGCGGCCAACGTCACCGCCCCCGAGCTCGCCCAGGTCATCGCGCGCAACAACCAGCTGGTCCCGGCCGGCTACCTGCAGACCGACCAGGGCAAGTTCGCGGTCAAGGTTCCCGGCGTGGTCGAGAACCCGGCCGACATCCTCGCCCTGCCGATCAAGCGCAACGGCGATCGTCTGATCACCATCGGCGACATCGGCGAGGTGCGCCGCACCTTCAAGGAGCCGAGCCGGATCTCGCGCTTCAACGGCCAGCCGGCCTTCTCCATCGACGTGGTCAAGCGCTCGGGCGCGAACATCCTGGACTCGGTCAAGGACGTCCGCCGGATCACCGCCGAGGAGCAGGCGCGCTGGAAGGCCGCCGGCCTCAACACCATCGAGGTCGACTACACCTTCGACGAAAGCGAGTTCATCGAACGCAGCCTGACCATCCTGGAAAGCGGCCTGATCATCGCGACCATCCTGGTGATGATCATCATCGTCGCCAGCCTGGGTGTGCGGCAGGGGATGATGGTCGGCATGTCGATCCCGATCTGCTTCATGATCGGCTTCCTGTTGCTCAAGGCGTTCGGGCTGACGCTGAACCAGATGGTGATGTTCGGCCTCGTGCTGGCCGTCGGCATCCTCGTCGACGGCGGCATCGTGGTCGTCGAGTACGCCGACCGGAAGATGGCCGAGGGCATGGACCGGGAAAAGGCGTTCGCGGCCGCCGGCAAGCGGATGTTCTGGCCGGTGGTCAACGGCACCCTGACGACACTCTGCGCCTTCATCCCCTTCCTGTTCTGGAACAGCATTCCCGGGAAGTTCATGAGCTTCCTGCCCATAACCCTGATGATGGTGCTCAGCGCCTCGATCTTCGTGGCCCTGATCTTCACGCCGGCCCTTGGATCGGTGTTCGGCCGCAAGGCCGGGATCGACGAGGAGCACCTGGCCGAGATCGAGAAGTCCGAGCGGGGCGACCCGCGCGAGATGAAAGGCTTCATGGGCTGGTACGCGCGCACCCTGTGGTCGGCCGGCCATCATCCGATCCGCGTCACGCTCGCTGCCATCACCATCGTCGTGGGGATCTTCCTCGCCTTCGCCTCGAAGGAGCACCGGACGGAGTTCTTCCTCGACGAGGATCCCGAGTACGTCAGCATCTGGGTCAAGGCGCGCGGCAACCTGGCCGCGCCGGCCGCGGACCAGCTGGTCCGCCGGGTCGAGCAGCGGCTTGAAGGCGTCAAGGGCATCGACAGCGTCTACGTCAGCTCCGGCCGCTTCAGCGGCGGCGGTGGCTTCAATTCACCGCCGAACGACGCCATCGGCCGTATCTCCGTCGACTTCCTCGATTTCGAGGGTCGCAAGGAACTGGGCCTGCGCGGGGCGGACATCGAGGCGGAAATCCGCAAGCGCGTCGCCGAGGTGCCCGGCGTGCTGGTCGAGATCCGGCCGCCACAGAACGGCCCGCCCCAGGGCAAGGACGTGCAGGTCGAACTGCGCGGCGCCAATCCCGATGCGCTGAACAAGGCCGCCGACATGGTCAAGACACGCATGACCAGCGACCGCCAGCTGATCGAACTGGACGACAACCGCGCCTCGCCGGGCATCGAATGGAACGTCAGCGTCGATCGCGAGGCGGCCGGTCGCTACGGGGTCGACGTGCTCAGCGTCGGCCAGGCGATCCAGTTCGTTACCGACGGCATTCTGGTCGGCCGTTTCCGGCCGGACGACGCCGAGGACGAGCTGGACATCCGCGTCCGCTTCACCCCGGAGAGCCGCAACCTCGCGGCCTTCCAGAACCTCAAGATCAGCACGCCGATGGGCGCCGTCCCGGCCAGCTATCTGATCAAGCAGACACCCGCCCAGCAGGTCACCTCGATCCAGCGTCGTGACGGCCAGCGTCTGGTGATCATCCAGGCCAACGCCGCGCCGGGCGTCGCGGCCAACCTCAAGATCACCGAAATGCGCGAGTGGCTCGAAAAGGCCTCGCTCGATCCGTCCGTCCGCTGGAAGTTCACCGGCGCAGACGAGGAAGGCGCGGAGGCGGCGGTGTTCTTCGCCACCGCCATGGCCGCCGCCCTGTTCATGATGGGCATCATCCTGCTGTGGCAGTTCAACAGCTTCTACGGGATCTTCGTCACCCTCTCGGCGGTGATCCTGTCGACGGTGGGCGTGCTGCTGGGCGTGGTGGTCAACCTGTTCGGGACGTTCGAGTACATCTCGGTGCTGATGCTGGGGACGGGGATCGTCGCCCTCGCGGGGGTCATCGTCGGCCACAACATCGTGCTCGTGGACACCTTCTACCAGCTTCGGCGGCAGGGCTATGCCGCGGACGAAGCCGCCATGCGCGCCGCCGTCCAGCGTTTCCGGCCGGTCATGCTGACGACGGTGGTGACCGTCATCGGTCTGCTGCCGCTGATGTTCCAGCTGCACCCGAACTTCCGGGGGGCGCATCTGGAGTACAAGGCGCCGGGCTCGGAGTGGTGGGTCCAGCTGTCGGGCGCGGTGGTCTGGGGCCTCAGCTTCTCGACCCTGCTGACCCTGTTCCTGACCCCCGCTGCGCTGGCCGCGCCGGGCACCCTCGCCCGCCGCTTCGGCAACATCTACCGGATGGTCCGTCACCGCGAGCGCTGGAGCGACCGCCGCCGCCATGGCGACGCGGTAAGGACG
>CAIOHT010000001.1 GCA_903858185.1 uncultured Caulobacterales bacterium | reverse complement strand
GGCCCGGTTCGCGGCGCAGAACTGGGAGACCCTGCCCAAGCCCTATCGCCGCTACGCCTTCGGGCCGGTCTGGCGCAACGAGAAGCCGGGCCCGGGCCGGTTCCGGGAATTCATCCAGTGCGACGCCGACACGGTCGGCTCGGCGCGGCCGGAAGCGGACGCGGAGATCATCGCCCTGGCGGTAGCCGGTCTCGAGGCGGCCGGCCTGGCGAAGGGCCAGGCGGTGCTGAAGTTCTCCAACCGCAAGATTCTCGACGGGGTCATGGTCGCCGCCGGGGTCGCCGAGGGGCGTCAGAAGCTCACCGTGCTGCGCGCGCTCGACAAGCTGGACCGTCTGGGTCGCGACGGCGTCCGCGATCTGCTCGGCAAGGGCCGGCTCGATGAGTCGGGCGCCTTCACCCCGGGCGCCGAGCTTTCGACGGCGTCGGCCGGGCTGGTCCTCGACTTCCTCGACATGGCGGTGGCCGGCGCCCCGCTCGACCAGCTGGCCGGCGCTGCGTTCGCCCAGGCGGATGCGGCAATGGAAGGCTTCCGCGAACTGGAAGCCATCATCGCCGCCCTCAAGGGCCTGGGCGTCGACGAGGCCCAGGCGCTGTTCGACCCGTCCATCGTGAGGGGGCTGGAATACTACACCGGCGTGGTGTTCGAGGCCGATCTGCAGATCGAGACCCTCGACGAGAAGGGCCAGCCGATGCGGTTCGGCTCGATCGGCGGCGGTGGGCGCTATGACGACCTGGTGGCGCGCTTCACCGGCGAGCGGACCCCGGCGACCGGCTTCTCGTTCGGCGTATCGCGGCTGGCTGCGGCGCTCAAGGCGGCGGGTCGGGAGCAGGCCGGCGAGAACCGCGGGCCGGTGGTGATCATCGCCTTCGACCAGAACCGTATGGCCGACTATTTCGCGGTCGCGGCCGAACTGCGGAACGGCGGCCTGGCGGCCGAGGTCTATCTCGGGACCTCCGGCATGCGGCCGCAGATGAAATACGCCGACCGGCGCCTGTCACCCGCCGCCGTGATCATCGGCGAGGACGAGTTCAATGCCGGAACCGCCACGGTGAAGGACCTCGACCTCGGCCGCGACCTGTCGAAGGGGGTGACCGACAATGCTGCCTGGAAGGCCGAGCGGCCGGGCCAGCAGACCGTCGCCCGCGCCGACCTGGTCGCCACCGTCCGCAAGATCGTGGACGCCGCGCGATGAGACTGGAGCCTCCCGTTCCAGCCGGAGCGCTGGCCGCCATCCGTGCGCCGTTCGCGGCCGCCGGCGCTGCGCCGGTCGAGGTTGCGGTGCTGCAGCCGCTGGCGCTGCTGCTCGATCTGTCGGGCGAAGCCATGCGGCCGCGCCTGTTCGTGGTCCAGGCCGAGGGCGGCGAGGAGCTGGCCTTGCGGCCCGACTTCACCATTCCCGTCGCGCGGGCCCACCTCGACAGCGGGGCGCAGGCCGGGCGCTACGCCTACGAAGGCAAGGCCTTCCGCGCGGCGCCGCAAGGCTCGGTACGGGCCGAGGAGTTTCTCCAGGTCGGGGTCGAGGTGTTCGGTGGCGGGGATGTCGCGGAAACCGACGCCGAGGTCGTGGGCCTGGCCTGGCGTTCGGCGACGGCCGGCGGCCGGACCGATCTGTCGCTGATCGTCGGCGACGTTTCCCTGTTCGCGGCCTTCGTCGACAGCCTGGCGCTGTCGCCGGCGCTGGCCGGTCGGCTGAAGCGGCTGTTTACCCGACCCCGGTTGCTGCAGGCCGAGCTCGACCGCGCCGGCGCGGCGCCCGACGCCGAGGACGCAAGACTGGTCAACCCGCTGGAAGGCGTGCCCGAGGGACAGGGCGAGACCGCCCTGCGCCGGCTGTGGTCCATCGCCGGCATCGAGCCGGTCGGGGGCCGGCCAGTCGAGGAAATCGTGCGGCGTCTGGCGGAACGCACCGAGGCGGCCCGCATGCCGCCGCTGTCACTGGCGGAGGCAGACGCTGTGCGACGGTTTCTCGCGGTCTCGGACCGGCCCGCAGCCGCGCTGGAGGCGATCCGGGTGTTGGCCGGTCCTGCGCCGGGCGCGCTGGACGCGGCGCTTGCGCGCTGGAGCCGCCGGCTCGCGGCGCTCGCCGGGCAAGGCGTGGACGTCGATCGCATCACCCTGACCGCCGCGTTCGGTCGGGCCTTCGGCTACTACGACGGTCTGGTCTTCGAGGTGCGCAGCGCGGCGCTGGGCGAGGAAAGGCCTGTGGCGGCCGGCGGCCGCTATGACGGGCTGCCCGCCCGGCTCGGCGCGGCCTCGGGGCAGGGCGCGGTCGGCTGCATGGTGCGGCCCGCGCGGGCCTTCGCCGGAGGCGTGGAATGAGCGGTCAATTGATTCTGGCCATCCCCTCCAAGGGGCGGCTGAAGGAGCAGGTCGAGGGCTGGCTGGCCGACGCCGGCTTGCCGCTGTCGGCGACGCCGGGCGGGCGGGGCTACACTGCCGCCATTCCGGCGCTGCCGCAGGTCGAGGTGCGGCTGCTGTCGGCCGCCGACATCGCCGCGGCGCTGGACAGCGGCGAGATCCATCTGGGCGTCACCGGCGAGGATCTGTTGCGGGAGCAGGTCGCTGAACTGGACGCGCGTGTGATGCTGCTGCGGGCGCTGGGCTTTGGCCGGGCGGACCTCGTTGTCGCCGTGCCGCGCGGCTGGCTCGACGTCGAGTGCATGGCCGATCTGGAAGAAGTCGCGCATGACCATCTGGTGCGCACCGGCAAGCGTCTGCGGGTGGCGACCAAATACCTGGTCCAGACCCGCGCCTTCTTCGCCCGTTGCGGCGTGGCGGACTATCGCATCGTCGAGTCCGGCGGCGCGACGGAGGGGGCTCCCGCCTCGGGTGCAGCCGAGATCATCGTCGACATCACGACAACCGGCGCGACCCTGTCGGCCAATCATCTGAAGATCGTCGGTGACGGCGTGATCCTGAAGAGCCAGGCGCAGCTGGCGGCCTCGCTGTCGGCGGACTGGAGCGGCGAACGGCTGGCGGTCGTGCGGCAGTTGCTCGGCGTTGTCGAGGCCCGCGCACGGGCGCGCAACTCGATGATGCTGGTCTGGCCGGCCGAGCGGGACGCCGCGGCGCGCGAGGCCCTGGCGGGTCTCGTAACCCGGGGCGCGCGTCCTCGCGCCAACGGTCTGCTCATCGCCGAACGGGACCTGCTCGAGGCGCAGGCGCTGCTGGCGGGCAAGGGAATCGGTCCGGTCGCCGCAAGCCGGCCGGAACACCTTTTCGAGCCGGATTCCGCAGCCGCCGAGGCGCTGGCGGCCCGTATCGGGGGGTAAAACTGACGGGCGAGTCAAAAGCGCTTGTTCTTTTGACTCGCCGGTCCAAGAAACATCCCTTTTTTCGCCGTTTCGGCGTGTTTTGTTGCGCGGGCGCCCGCGTCAAAGCCTTGACAGCGAAAGGCCCATGCCCTCTTTTGACGGTGCGCGAGGGACAAGAACCCCAGAGAGTTCTGCCCTCACGGCGTTTCGGGGAGGAAACGCCCGCTTGGATCGAGTGATCGAGGAATAAACCGGACCCGCCGCGACTATCCCCCGCGGCGGGTCTGTGTTTTTCGGCATCACCGTCAAAAAACCAGTCTGTTTCATCAATGATCGTGCGTCCTTCGAGACGCGATCCTGTGGGATCGCTCCCCAGGATGACGTCTGGTTTGCGCTCATCCCTGGTCGTCATGGTGAGGAGCGAGCTTCAGGCGAGCGTCTCGAACCACACACAAATCCCCAGATCAGGACACGCCATGACCTCGACCCTGGAGGACGGCTATCTGCCGTCCGCCGTTACAAATTCCGGCTGCCGCGCCGTGGTGATCACCGGCTGCTCGGGCGGTGGCAAGTCGACGCTGCTGGCCGAGCTGGCGCGGCGCGGGCATCGGGTGGTCCCGGAGGCCGGCCGGCAGATCGTGCGCGAGCAGGACTGGATCGGCGGCGACGCCCTGCCCTGGAGCGAGCCGCTGAAGTTCGCCGAGCTGGTCCTGTCGCGCGGACTGCACCAGCGGATCACGGAGGCGGCGGAAAGCGGCATGGTCTTCTTCGACCGCAGCATCGTTGAGCCGTTGGCCGCGCTGGAGCTGCCCGGGTTGCCGGCGCCGGACCATTTCCGCAGGGCTGCGGCGCTCTGTCGCTACGACCCCACGGTGTTCGTCGCGCCGCCGTGGCAGGAGATCTTCCACCGGGACGGGGAACGCCGGCACGGGTTTGAGGCCGCTGTCGCTGAATACGGTCCGCTGACGGTGGCCTATGAGCGGCTGGGGTATCGGCTCGTTGAACTGCCGAAAACCGATGTTGCCGCGCGGGGTGATTTCGTTCTCGCCACGCTCGCGGTCTGAGCAGAGGCGTGCGTGCCCGGTGCGGCCTGAAGACCGGCCGGGGACACACTGGAGTGCATGTCCCCGAGCCTGTTTGACTACCAGATGCGGACCCGCTCTTCCGGCGCAACGTAGAGCTTGTCGCCCGGCTTGACGCCGAAGGCCTCATACCAGCCGTCGATGTTGCGGATGGTGCCGTTGACCCGGAAGTATGGCGGCGAATGAGGACCCGTAACGACCTGCTGGCGCAAGGCCTCGTCACGGAACTTGGACCGCCAGACCTGCGCCCAGCCGAGGAAGACCCGCTGTTCGCCGCTGGTGCCGTCGAGAATCGGCGAGGGCTTGCCGCCCAGGGATATCCGGTAGGCGTCGTAGGCCAGCGAGAGGCCGCCCATGTCGCCGATGTTCTCGCCCATGCCGAGGGCGCCCTGGAGGTTCAGGCCGGGCAGGGCCTCGAAGGCGGAATACTGGGCGCCGAGCCGGTCGGCCTGGGCCTTGAACTTGGCCGCATCCTCGGCCGTCCACCAGTCACGCAGGACGCCGTCGCCGTCGCCCTTGCGGCCCTGATCGTCGAAGCCGTGGCTGATCTCGTGGCCGATCACCCCGCCGATGCCGCCATAGTTCACGGCCGGGTCAGCGTCCGGGTGGAAGAACGGAGCCTGGAGAATAGCCGCCGGGAAGACGATCTCGTTCTTCACCGGGCTGTAATAGGCGTTCACCGTTTGCGGAACCATGTTCCACTCGGCCTTGTCGACCGGGCCGTTCATCCGGGCGACGACGCGCCGCCACTCATGGCGCGACGCCCGTTCGGCGTTGCCGTAGAGGTCGTCGGCGCGAATTTCGAGCCCGGAATAGTCGCGCCACGTTTCAGGGTAGCCGATCTTCACACCGAACTTGGCCAGCTTGTCGAGCGCCCGCTCCTTGGTCTCGGGGCCCATCCAGTCGAGGGACTCGATCCGCGCCTTCATCGCCGAGCGGATGTTGGCCACGAGGGCTTCCATCTTCGCCTTGGATTCCGGCGGGAAGTAGCGGGCGACATAGACGCGGCCAACCGCCTCACCGAGCATGCCGTTGACATGGCCCACGCCGCGCTTCCAGCGGGGGCGCTGCTCGGGCTGGCCCGACAGGGTCTTCGAGCGGAAATCGAAGTGCGCGTCGACAAACCGCTTCGACAGCATTGGAGCGGCTCCGTCGGCGACATTGAAGGCCTGCCAGGCCTTCAGGGTGTCGATCTTCGTTGCGGCGTAGATCTTCGCCATCTTGGGGAAGGCGGTGTTGGTCGTCACCACGACCCGCTTGACGTCCTTGAGGTCGGCGCCGACGAGATAGCGGTTCCAGTTGAAGCCCGGCGTCATGGCCTGCAGTTCGGCGAGCGACATGGGGTTGTAGGTCTTGTCGCGGTCGCGACGCTCGACGCGGGTCCAGGTCGCCTCGGCGATCTGGGTTTCCAGCGCAACGACCGCCCGGGCGCTTTCGACCGGATTGGCCCAGCCGATGAACGTCAGCATCTTCGCGACATAGGCCTCGTAGGCGGCCTTCTTGTCGGCGAACTTCGGGTCGAGATAGTAGTCGCGATCGGGCAGTCCCAGGCCGCCCGTGCCCGCATACAGGGCGTAGCGCGAAGGATCCTTGGCGTCATCGGAGATGCCCAGGCCCAGAACGCCCGTGAAGTTGCCCCACGATCCCATGCCGGACAGCTCGGTCAGGTCATCGCGCGTCTTCGCCGCCCGGATGGCCGCCAGCTCCCGCTCAATCGGCTTTTTGTCCAGCGCTTCGACGCGTTGCTCGTCCATGTAGGCTGCAAAGGCGGCGCTGATCTTCGCGGCGTCACGATCGTCGACCCGCCCGGCCACGGCATCTTCGATGATCTGCCTTGTGCGGGCCTCGGAGAGGATCGACAGGGTGTCGAACATGCCAAAGCGCGTGCGGTCCGAGGGTATCTCGGTCCGCTTCGACCAGGCGCCGCTGGCCCACATATAGAAGTCGTCGCCTGGCTTCACCGAGCGGTCCATACCCGTCAGATCGAAGCCCCAGGCTCCGTAGCGCGGGCTTTCGAGCGAGGTGGCCGCGCCACCGGCGGAAGGCTCCGTCGAGGTAAACAGCGCCTGGTTGATGCACTGCGCGTCGAGGCAGACATGCTCCCGTTGCGCCAGGGCGGGCGAGGCGGCGAAGGCCACGGCGGCAGCGGCGGCAGCCGTCATCCAGAAGGTCTTCATGGTTCGAAGGTCCTGTAAAAAATTGGTCGCGGGGACATTGCACACCTGGGCCCGCGAGGGGACGTTAAAGATTCTTCATCCGCAGACATGTCGCCGAACGCCCCGTCGCTGCGAAGGCGCGGGGTTGCCGGCGGCTCAGCCCGCCGTCACGCCCAACGCCTCCAGCGCCTGGGCGCGGACGGCCTTGTAGTCGACCTTGCCGTTGGGCGCGCGGACAACGGGCGCCAGCACGAGTTCGCGGGGGGCCTTGTAGTCGGCGAGGCGGCCGCGGACGTGGGCGGCCAGTTCGGCCAGGCTCGGTGTGGCGTCCGAGCCGGTGGTGTCGACCACTGCGCAGATGCGCTCGCCGAACCGCTTGTCCGGCACGCCGACGACGACGGCGTCGCGCACGGCCGCATGGGTCTTGAGCGCCTCCTCGACCTCCTCGGGGAAGACCTTCTCGCCGCCGGTGTTGATCACCTGCGAGCCGCGGCCGAGCAGCTTGATCGTGCCGTCCTCGTTGACCTCGGCGAAGTCGCCCGGCACCGACCAGCGGCGGTCCTCGAAGATCTGGAAGGTCCTGGCCGACTTCTCGGGGTCCTTGTAGTAGCCGGTCGGGATGAAGCCGCCGACGGCGACCAGGCCGCGCTCGCCGCTGCCCGGTTCGACGCGCGTTCCATCTTCCTTGAACACCGCTGCGTTCGGGCCGACCAGGAACTGGGCCGTGGTCGCCTCCGCGCCGGCGACCGAGGTCGAGCCGCCCAGACCGACGGCTTCGGACGAGCCAAGGCTGTCCATCAGCATGGCGCCGGGAGGCAGATGCCTGAGCAACGCCTGCTTGTTGTCGTGACTCCAGACCGTGCCGGACGAGCCGATGCGCGTGATGCAGCTGAGGTCCCAGCGACCGGGATTGGCGTCGAGCACCTCGAGCATCGGGGCGGCGAAGGCCAGGCCGACGATGGAGATGCTGTTGGCCCGCAGGCGGTGAACCTCGTCGAACAGCTCGACGGAATCGAACCGCTGCGAGGGCAGGGTGATGATACAGCCGCCGCCGGTGAGGGCGCCGAAGCTGCCGAACTGCGCCGTGCCGTGCATCAGCGGGCAGGCGGCGACCAGGCTGCTCGGCGGCGGCAGGTGCAGGTCCCCGGCGCGACCGGTGCGGACGCGAACGCCCGCCTCGTGCGGCGTTTCGAGCGGCGGGATCAGGGCCAGGGCGTTGCCGCCCGCGCCCAGCACCTGGAACAGGTCGTCCTGGCGCCACATGACGCCCTTGGGCATGCCGGTGGTGCCGCCTGTGTAGAGCAGCAGCAGGTCGTCGCCGGAGCGACCCCAGGGCGCGACAACCTTGTCGGCGCCGGCAGTCGCGATGCTTTCGTATTCGGTCGCCCAGACCGGGATCGGCGCGCCATCGTCGGCCACAGCGATCCAGCACTTCACCTTGGTCAGGCGGTCGCGCAGGGCTTCCAGCTTGGGCCCGAAGCCGGCGTGGAAGACGATGACCTCGGCGTCGGCATTGTCGAACAGGTAGTAGAGCTCGTCGGTCTCGTACCGGTAGTTGGTGTTGACCGGCGCCAGCGCCGCCTTGAAGGCCGCGAAGTAGGTCTCGAGATACTCCGGCGCATTGTAGAGGTAGGCCGCGACCTTGCCCTGCCGGCTGACACCGGCCGCCAGCATGTGGGCGGCCAGGGCGTTGGCGCGACGGTCGAAGTCACGCCAGCTGATCACCCGCGATCCGCGGATCTGGGCCGGCCGGTCCGGCGCCGCGGCGGCAATCTCTTCCCAGACGTCGGCGAAGTTCCAGCCGGACATGCGCGCTCTCCCGTATGCGTCCTCTGACGGGACGTCGCGATACCTTAGCGGCGTTCAGGCAGGGCCTGTCAACGCGTGACCCGGCGTCAGTGACCGTGTTGTTCCATGCCCCCGGCGCCGGCCGGGCGACCCTGCACGACAAGCTCCACCGGCACGCGGCCCGCATTGCGGAACACGAGCGTCGCGGGGATCCGGTCGCCTGCCTTGAGCGCCTGCCCCAGCCGGATGAACATCACGTGCCTGGCGCCCGGCTCGAAGGTGATCGTCTCGCCGGCCTTGATCGGAACGCCCTCCTTCAGCTCCTCCATGCGCATGATGCCGCCCTTCACGGAGCTTTCGTGCAGCTGGACCATGGCGGAGACCGGCGACTCGACCGCGACAAGCACATCGGGGCCGGTGTTGTTGTTGGTGATCGCGAAGAAGCCTGCGCCGGAGCCTCCCGCCGGGGCGGGGCGGCTGAAGGGTTCGCTGACCGCGATCCCGGCGGCGCTGTAGGCGACGGGCTTCGCCGGCGAGCAGGCGACCAGCAGGGTGACAAGGGCAAGGGCGAGGATGCGCATGAGGATGTCCGGTTCTGTCTAGAGGGCGAATTGGCGCTTCAGCGTGGCCGATACAAGACGGTCGACGACGAGGGCGATGAGGATCGAGAGGCCGAGCAGGGGAAAGACCAGGCCGGTCGCGAGGGCGAACAGGGCGAACCCGCTGACAGGCCTGGCGGCCTGCGGCGCGGGCGGGGCGGCCAGCTTGCCCGGCGGGCGCCGCTTCCACCACATGACGGCCGAGGTGATGCTGAGGCCGATGATGGCCAGGCAGCCCGCCAGCATGACCAGCTGGTTGATCAGGCCGTACTGCCCGCCGGTGTGGACCGCGATGCCCCATTCGACGGCCTTTGAGACAGGGCCGTAGTCGGCGAAGCGGACGTCGGCGAGGACCTTGCCGCTGTACTGGTCGATGTGAATGACCCGCTGGCCGGTCGCCTTGTTCGGGTAGCTCTGGACCGTGAAGACGCCGCCCGTGGAGCCGGGCAGTCGGACGACATAGCCCGGCGCGACGCCTCGCTGACTGGCGATGTCCATGATGGCGCCAATAGGCAGGCGCTGGCCGGCGGACGGCGCCGCGACCGGAACGGAGGAGGCGTCCATCGTCCAGGAGCCTGCCGTGGTCGCCGCCAGCGCCGCGTCGGAGGCCACCGAGGTGGCCTTGACCTGCGCGGGCATGCCGAGACCCGCCTCGTTGACGATCCGCCGGAAATTGTCGCCCCAGTAGCCGGACCAGGGCATGCCGGTGATCGCCAGGAAGAGCAGCGCCGAACAGGCGAGGATGCCGGTCACCGCATGCAGGTCTCGCCACCAGATCCGTCGGGCGGGTGTGGCCCGGACGGTGATCACCCCGCCCTTCCGGCCGCGCGGCCACCACAGGTAGACGCCCGAGGCCACCAGCAGGATGGCCCAGCCGGCGACGATCTCGATGATCAGGTTCGGCCCCGCCCCGAGGATGTCGAGGCTGTGGATATGGCTGATCAGCGTCATGGGGCGCTGGTCGTCGGCGACCGTGTCCAGCACCCGCCCCGTCGAGGGTTCAAGGAACACGGACATGACCGTTCCGGCTTCATCGCGGACGCCGACTTCGGCCGAGCGATCCGGCGCGGAGGGCGGCGCGAACCGGACCGGCGCGCCCGGCTGAACCGTCAGGGCCCGCCCGATCAGGGTCTCGGCGGCGAGTGGACGCGCCGCGGTCTGCTCGACGATCAGCCGGTTGTGTTCGAAGACCGGCTCCAGCTGGTCACGGAACAGGTAGATCGCGCCCGTCGTCGCCAGAAGGATGAAGAACGGCAGGCAGATCAGGCCCGCATAGAAATGCCAGCGCCAGATCGTGCGGTAGAGCGATCCCGCGCCGGCGGGAAGGGTGTCATCGGTCGTCATGCGACGTCTCCGGACGGGGCGGCGACCCTGAGAGCCGCCGCCCGCTGGGGTTCAGAACGAGACCGTGAGGCCGGCATACAGGGACCGGCCGTCACCGGGCCAGTAGGCTGCTGTCGCCGCGGTCGCCAGGATCGCCGCCTGGACGTTCGAGACATAGGCCTCGTCGGTCAGGTTGCGGGCGTCGACGAACAGCGAGACGCCGTCATTGACCGCCCATCCGGCGTTGAGGTTCAGCACGGCGTAGGACGGCGCGGTCGTGGTGTTGCGGTAGTCGACCGTAATGTCCGATGCTGACCATTCCACCGACGGCGCGACGAACCAGCCGGCCGGGGCGTCGTAGCGGAGCTCCGCCCGGTAAAAGTGCTCGGGCACGATCGGCAGCCGGTTGTCGCCGTACTGGACGTCGCCGTCGAAACGGAAGTCCGACCAGGTCCAGCTCTGGCGCAGCCGCCATTGCGGGGCGAGACGCCAGTCGAGCGCCGCTTCCAGGCCCTGGTGGAGGGTCCGGTCGGCGTTGAAGGTCGAGGCCGGGATGCCGGGCGCCACGGTGAACTGCAGCATCTCCTTGTCGAGCACCGCCCGGTAGACCGTCACGTCCCAGGTGAAGGCGCCGCGGCGCCCGCGGGCGCCGGCTTCGACGGTCCAGGCCTCCTGCGGTTCGACGGGCGCGAAGCCGGTTCCGGTCGGCGACATGGAGCCGAAATTCGACGGCTCGACCGACTTCGTGACGTTGGCGAACAGCTGCGCGCCGTCTTCCGATTCCCAGAGCAGGCCGAAGCGCGGGGCGAACCAGTCGTAGTCCTTCGAGGCGGTCAGGTTGAAGGTCCCCGCCACGCCGGGCAGCGCGAAGCTCTGGTAGTCGCGGCCCGCCCGGCCCCAGGTCCCGCCGGCGATCACCGCCAGCCGGTCGGTGACAAACAGCCGGCCCTCGGTGAACAGATCGGCGGCGTCGGCGTTCTGCAGCGTGCGCGATCGCGGCGCGCCGCGCGCCGTGGCGAGATTGACGTAGAAGTTTGAGTCCATGTCGCCGGTACGCAGCCACACGCCGGCATTGGCGTCGGCCGTCATGCCCGCGATCTCGCCCTGCCAGTCGAACCGGCCGAAGGCGCCCCAGTTGCGACTCTGCTGGTCGATGACCTGGAAGATCGGATGATCGAGATCTTTCCACAGGCCATAGACCGCGCCCTCGAACACCGTGCTGTCGCTGATCCGCCAGGTGGTGCGCAGGGACGCGCGGAGCCCGCGCTGATTGCGCTGCTGGTCGTTTGCGTAGTTGGCCGGAGCGGTCTGGCGCGGATTGGCCTGGAACTGGGCCCGGTCCAGGGCGCCGGGAATCTCCTGGTTGATGTTGGAGCCGTTGACGATCAGCCGGATCTCGCGATCCTCGCCGAGGGCGCGACCGATGTTCAGGGATCCGAACTGAAGGTTCTGCTGGCTTTGCGAGCGCCAGCCCTGACCGGTCTGGTTGGTGCCGGCGACATAGACGTCCCAGTCCCCGATCTGGCGGGCGACCGCGAGGTTTTCGCGCAGGAGACCGAAGGACCCGCCATCAATGCGGACCTGCTGGTCAAAGCCGGCGGTAGCGCCCGTCGGCGTGACCATGTTGATCGCGCCCCCGAGCAGGGAGCCGCCGAAGCGCAGGGCGTTGCCGCCGCGATAGACCTCGACCATGCGGGTGGTCAGGGGATCGGCGATCTGGCTGTCGCCATAGCCGTCGGCCTCGTTCAGCGGCAGCCCGTCCTGGGCGATCAGCAGGCCGCGATTGTGGTTGGCGTTGCCGATGCCCGAGCCACGGATCGAGAGGCGGATGTCACCGCCCCACTTGCGCTGGGCGTAGACGCCGGGGGCGTCGCGCAGCATGTCGTCGAGCGCCAGGGTCTGGCGGCTGGCGAACGACTCCGAGGAGATCACCGATACGGCGCCCGGCGTACGCGACAGGCGCTTGCGGGCGTCGGCGACCACGGCCGGATCCTCGGGATCGGGGCGGGCGGTGACGATGACGGAATCGACGGTGGGCGCCGCGCCGGTCTCGGCGGCGAAGGCGATAACCGGAAGCGCGGCGCAGGCTGCGCCGAGCAGGAGGACGCGCAGCCGCGCGCCATGGATCTGGGTCATGTGATGGGAAATCCCGAACAGGTCTGACGGGGCGCGCGTCGGCGCGCCTGGCGATGGGTCAGGCGGTCGGGGCTTGGGGCGGGGCGGTCGAGGGCGGGCGGGGCGGAGCCCGGCTCCGGGCCTGCGGGCGGACGAGGCCGGTAAGGGTCAGTCGTGCTTCTGCGGCGTAGCGAACGGGAACCGTCGCTGCATCGCCCGGCTGGACCGCGGCGACCGAGGCCATGACGCAGTCGTGACACTTGAGGCCGCCGAAGCCGTGGGCGGGCCCGTCACCGGGAACCACGACCGTCTTGGCGCCGTCCAGCGTACAGAGCACGACTGTCTGAGAACGGTTCTGCGCCTCGTGTGCGAGGGATGCGGCGGGGATCAGCAGCTGAACGAACAGCGCGAACAGGGCCAGCGCCGCGGGCAGGGCGCCCCGGCGCGGAGAACGCCGGAAAGGTCGGCTGCTTCGCATGATCGCCCACTACGCCGCCGTGCGGGGTTCCGCAAGGCGGCCAAACAACCCACTATGGTTCCTTCAATGGTCTGGAGGCGGCATGGCGGCGGAGGTCTCTCCCGGCGAGTACAAGGACGTGGTCCTGTTCCTGGCGACGGCGGGCGTGGTCGTGCCCCTGTTCCGGCAGTGGCGGATCAGTCCGATCCTCGGCTTTCTCGGGGCGGGCGTGCTGCTCGGTCCCTATGGCCTGGGCGCGCTGGCGGATACGGTCCCGTGGCTGGCGGCGGTCACGATCGAAAGTCCCGGGGACGTCGCCCAGCTTGCCGAGTTCGGGGTTGTCTTCCTTCTGTTCATGATCGGGCTGGAGCTCAGCTGGGAGCGGCTGAGGCTGATGCGCAAGTTCGTGTTCGGCATGGGCGCGCTGCAGGTTGCGGTCTGTTCGGCGGCCATCGCGACCGTGGCCGTCTGGCTGGGGCAGCCGCTGCAGGCGGCCGTGGCGATCGGCGCGGCGCTGGCGTTGTCGTCGACGGCGATGGTCATGCCGCTGCTGGCGGAGAGCAAACGCCAGCACAGCCAGGCCGGGCGGGCGACCTTTTCGGTGCTGCTGTTCCAGGATCTGGCCGTGGCGCCGATCCTGATCACCCTGACGATCATCGGCAGCCAGGGCGGTGGCGAGCTGTTCTCGCCGAAGATGCTGCTGACCTTCGCGCCGGCCGCGGCCGGCATTATTGCACTTGTGGTTTTCGGCCGGCTGCTGCTGCGGCCGATGATGCGTTCGGTGGCCAAGGCCAAGAGCGAGGAGCTGTTCATGGCCGCCTCGCTGCTGATCGTGATCGGCGCCGGCCTGGTGGCGGCCCTGACCGGCCTTTCCATGGCCCTGGGCGCCTTCATCGCCGGGCTGCTGCTGGCCGAGACCGAATACCGGCACGAGGTCGAAGTGACCATCGAGCCGTTCAAGGGCCTGCTGCTGGGATTGTTCTTCCTGTCCATCGGCATCGGCCTGGACCTTTCCCTGGTCGTGCAGAAGCCGGCTGAAATTCTCGGCATGGCGGTCGGGGCCCTGCTTCTGATCGGCACGGTCGTGTTCGTGCTCGGACTGATGTTTGGGCTGAAGCCTCGCAAGGCGCTCGAGTCTGCGATGCTGCTGGCGGCCGGCGGGGAGTTCGCCTTCGTCATTCTCGATACCGCCATGAACAACGGGATCGTTCAGCGCGAGGTCGGCCGGACGGTGCTGGTGGCGTCGACCCTGACGATGTTCTGCATACCGGTGCTGGCGGCGCTCGGCGCGAAACTGGGCGGGCGGCCAGGCGCCAATCCCGCCGCCAATACGGCGGTCGATCCGACGGCCGGTATCGAGGGCGAAGCCGTCGTTCTTGTGGTCGGTTACGGCCGCGTCGGGCGGCTGGTCGGCGATATGCTGGGCCGGCACGACATCCCCTGGGTCGCGGCCGAGCGGGATCCGAAGCTGGTCGAGATCGGTCGGCGGGCGGGGGCGGCGATCTTCTACGGCGACGCCTCGCGGGCTGAGTTCCTGCGGCGCTGCGGGCTCGATACGGCGCGGGCGCTGGTCGTCACGATGGACAACCCTGAGGGTAACGAAGTGGTCGTCGCCACGGCCCGGGAAATGCGGCCGGACCTGACCATCGTGGTGCGGGCCCGGGATGCGCGCCACGCCAAACGGCTCTACGAGCTGGGCGCCACCGACGCCGTGCCTGAAACCATCGAGGCATCGCTGCAGCTGTCCGAGGCTGCCCTGGTGGACATCGGCATCCCGATGGGCCTGGTCATCGCCTCGATCCACGAACGCCGCGACGAGTTCCGCAAGGAGCTGAACCGCCCCGAGACGCTCGGTGGTCGCCGCCGGATGCGGGACGGGGTGAAAGGCTAGGGCCTTTTTCCCTCCCCTTCATGGGGAGGGTGGCCCGAGGGGCCGGATGGGACAACTCGCTGTCACCCCGATCCAGCCGGGGTGGCCTCCAGCTTCCCCATGCTGTCTGCGCTGTCACAGGAAGCCCTGCAACATCGCGCCGGGGCTGCCTGGCGTGATCCTGTCGATGACCCTGGTGATGATGACCGCGCCCGGCGTCGCGCGCGGGTCCGGGCGCGGCGCCGTGGGGAGCCTGCCGGCGACGCCGGTGAAGTCCCTCGAACTGATGATCGGCGAGCCGGCGGCCTGCGTTCTCGTCGGCCTGACCCCGACGATCGTGACCCTGGCGCCGGCGCGTGTGGTGTTCGATGTGCCGCTCAACGGCGGCTGGCGCGCGCCAACGCACAACTCTCGACTGAGAAACTCGCCGTTCACGATCCTTGTCTAGAAAATTGACGGTGGTGTGGCTTCGCTGACACTTGGCGATGGCCTCATGGTTGATATAACGAACGTTCGAGCGGCCTTTGGTCGCATCGCGGGCAGGAGAGGGCTCTCATTATGAAATTCAAGCTTCTGGCGGGTGCGGCGCTTGCCGTCACGACGCTCGCAGCGTCGGGTGCGGTCGCTCAGGACAGCGGCTGGTACGGCGCGCTGGACGTGGGTTACCACTGGTCCGACAACACCAGCTTCGAAACCGGTCTTGGCAAGTTCAACCTCGACGGCGACGATGAATGGATCGGTCTCGCCCGTCTGGGCTACCGCCTGTCGCCGAACTGGCGCGTGGAACTCGAGGGCGGCTACCGCCCCGGCCAGCTCCAGGTCCCGTCGGTCAACGCCACGGGCGAATGGGAAGTGTTCTCCCTGATGGGCAACGTCATCGTTGACTTCATCCCTGACGGCGACCTGCATCCGTTCCTCGGCGTGGGCGCCGGTCTTGCCCGCGGCCAGCTGGGCGCGGTCCGCGTCCCGTTCCTCGTTGTTGACGACCAGGACTCGGTCTGGGCGTGGCAAGGCATCGCCGGTCTGAGCGCCAAGGCCAGCGACCGGATGAACGTCGACCTGACCTATCGCTACTTCCAGACGGGCGACTTCGACTTCAGCAACATCGGCACCGCCGGCCCGCTGACCGGCAGCTACAACGACCAGTCGGTGACGGTCGGCATCCGCTACAGCTTCCAGGAAGAAGCTGCGCCCCCGCCGCCCCCGCCGCCCCCGCCGCCGCCCCCGCCGCCGCCTCCCCCGCCGCCTCCGCCGCCG